>DASXGY010000514.1:0-4907 GCA_036488835.1 Acidobacteriaceae bacterium | reverse complement strand
GCGAACATTCGCGGGCTTTTGGCGGGAAGGCCCATTGGGCTGTGCCAGTTATGTAGAGAAGGGTGCACGCAGTATACGTGCTTCAGCGCAGCGCAACCAGTATGGACGCGAGGCTGACGCCGAGGACGACGATCCATGGCTACACCTTGAACCGGATGAGCAGAACGAAGGCGGCGAGCGCGATGAGGAAGTCGGTAGTGGTAAGGATAGTGGTCGTCCAGAGCGGGCGATAAAGCGCCGCGGCCAGGACGCCGACGACGCTCGCATTGACGCCACGCAGCAGCGAGCCGATGAGCGGACGGCGGCGCAATGCGCTCCAGAATGGAAGGACCGCAGCCATGAGCAGCAGTCCGGGAAGAAAGAGCGCGACCAGCGCGCACACGCCGAGCAGCAGCGGCTGAGGGTTGGGACGCACCGCTGCGCCAACATAGGCGGCGATCGAGAACAAGGGACCGGGAACAGCCTGCGCTGCTCCGTAGCCGGCGAG
This sequence comes from Acidobacteriaceae bacterium, assembly GCA_036488835.1. Classification (GTDB taxonomy): domain Bacteria; phylum Acidobacteriota; class Terriglobia; order Terriglobales; family Acidobacteriaceae; genus KBS-83. The sequence goes on along the minus strand of DASXGY010000514.1, from coordinate 4,420 downwards.
GAACGACGACTGCACAAGCCAGCCGCGCTGGACGATGGCGGCATCGAGCAAAGGGAGGACGACATGGCCGCCGCCAAAGACCAACGCCCCGGTGCGATAGAGGCCGGCGAGCACGGCGACGGCGAGGATGCGGCTCCGAGACAAGAGGAGCGCCGTAGCCAGCAGGATCGCAAAGAGGATTGCGGCCACTGCGGCGCCAGGGCGGGAGATCGGAGGTGCAAACGACGGCCCGTCTTGCGCTGGCTCTTTCTTTGGATGTATCTCTTCCTTTGGACGTATCAGGAGCAGCCCGGCGAGTGCGCCTCCAGCGATCGCAAGCACGGTGGCATAGGTGGGTGATGCGAAGAGTGCAATCAAGGTGCCGAGCAGAGCGATCGAGAGGTGAAGGGCGTCCGGCGCGAGCGTGCGTTGCATGCGGACGACAGCCTGGGCCACGACAGCAACAGCGACGAGTTGCAAACCGTGCAGGGTCGCGTCACCGATTCTGCCATGTGGGTAGCCGTAGCCAAAGGCGAAGACGAGCATGAGGACCGCTGAGGGAAGCGTGAAGCCGATCCACGCGGCGAGGCCGCCCAGCCAACCAGCACGCAGCAGCCCGATGGCAAAGCCGACCTGGCTGCTGGCCGGACCAGGCATGGACTGCGCCAGCGCAATAACCTCTGCATAGGTGGACTCGGTGAGCCAGCGGCGGTGCTCGACGAACTCCGCGCGAAAGTAGCCGAGGTGTGCGATCGGTCCGCCAAAGGAGGTGCAGCCGAGGCGCAGGAAAGCGAGCAGCACCTGCATTGGGCGCGGGATCCTTCGCCGTTCGATCACGCGCCGCGTGTTATTCGCCGTCCATAAAGCGCTTTGCGTCGCAGGAGATTCGGCCGGGGCCGATGCAGAGGATGGCGATGAGGCCGAGGAGCATCGCGAAGTCGACGCGGCCTTCGTGCATGGCGGGCCAAAATCCCTGATGGAGCAGCATGGGCATTTTGGTGGTCGCGATGGCGACGGAGATGTCGATGAGCAACGGGACGGCGGCGAAGCGAGTGACCAGTCCGATCATCAGCAGCATGCCGCAGGCGATCTCCACGACACCCACGAAGGGCGCGGTGACGTGCGGGTAAGGGATGCCTATCTTGACGAAGCGGCCAACGCCGAGCGCCGTGGGAAAGAGAAACTTCTGGATGCCTTCGGTGAGGAAGATCCAGCCGACAAGCAGGCGCAGCAGCAGGGCTGCCCAGGCGTGGCTGTACGGTGGACGATCTTCCAGTTTCATCGTCCCTCATCCTCCAGATTGCAACGGATGTAGTCAAACACGAAACGGAGTTCCTGTGCAGCGCGACTGAGGCGGCTCCGGGAAAGATTATTCGGCCCGAAGTGCCTCTGTGGGTTCGATGGAGGCAGCCCGTCGTGCAGGGATGGCTGCCGCGAGCGCGGCGATCAGCAGCAGCGCCCCGACGCTGACGCCTACGGAGGCGGGATCTGCGGAGCCGGTCTTGAACAGGAGTCCGTTGATGAGCTGCGCTGCGGCGAGCGAAAGAGCGATTCCCGCAGCGATTCCCGCGAACGCATATCGCGCGGTCTGGAGCAGCACCATCCGCGCGATGTCTTCACGCTTCGCACCCACGGCCATGCGCACGCCGATCTCGCGCGTGCGCTGTGCGACGGAATAGGCGAGCACGCCGTAGATTCCAATTGCCGCCAGCGCGAGTGCCACCAGGGTGAATATACCGAGCAGGCTGGCGGTCATCTTACGCAGCGCGAGCGAGTCGGAGAGCACGGTTTCGATGGTCTGCACGTGATAGATGGGCTGGCTGGGATCCAATGCGTGCACGGCTTGCTGGACGACGGGCAGGATGCTTGCCGGCGCTGCAGCAGTCCGCACCAGCAACACGGCATGCACGCCGAAGCCGGGCAGATAGATCTCCGGTTCGGCCTCCGTATCGACGCCCAGGTCGTGCGCGTTGGCAACCACGCCGATGACCGGTATCTTTTGCGGCTGCGGGCTGAGCACTCCAATGAGAATGTTCGCGCCGACCGGATTCCTGCCTGCCAGATATCGGCGGGCGAAGGCCTGGTTCACGACGAAGAAGCCGGTTGGATCATCGATGTCTTTTCGCGCAAAGACTCGGCCTTGCCGAAGGCCAATGCCCATGGTGCGGAAGAAATCCGGGCTGACGTAACGGATCTGCGCCAGGGGATATGCGCCGGCAGCCAGCGGAGGCGCGCCTTCGACGAGGAAGCGGGTCATGACCTGCGAGGGTTGGAGCGGAATCTGGGTGGTGGTAGCGACGGAAAGAACACCCGGAGACTGGGCGAGCTTGTCGAGCAACTGCTCATAGAAGCGATTGGTGACGGGGCTGGTGTCCGCGTATCGCGGTTCCGACAGCGTGATTTCGGCACTGAGCAGATGATCCGTTCGCAAGCCGGGATCGACCGCGAGCAGCTTCTGGAAGCTGCGAATGACCAGCGTGCTGAGAAACAGGACCACGACGGCGACGGCAATTTCACCGGCGATCAGGAGACCTCGGCCATGGCGCGGCGCGCCGGTGCTGCCGCGGTCTCCGGGGCGAAGCGCTGCAGTCAGATTCGGCGTGGATTTCATCACCGGAAGCAGGCCGAACAGGGTGGCGGTCACGGTGCAGGTGGAGAAGGTGAAGAGCAGCACCGGAAGACTGAGATGGATGGAGGGGAGCATGGATACATCGAGATCGGCAGTGTGGGAGAGTGCGAGGCGCAGCAGAGGCAGCGCGAGGCCAGCCAGCGCGATGCCGAGGGCGCCGCCTAGCAGGCACAGGATGGATGTCTGAGCGAAGAACTGCGAGTACAGCCGCCTGCGATCTGCGCCGAGGGCCCGGCGAATGGCCACCTCGCGCCGGTCGGCCGCGGCGCGCACCAGCATCAGGCTGGCAACGTTGGCGCAGGCAGTCAGCAGCACCAGCCCCACCGCTCCCATGAGACTGAGGACGATGGGTCGCAGCGACCCAAGCATCTGGTCGCGCAGCGGAGTCAGTTGGACACTCTGGTTGCGGTTCGTCGCCGGGTAGGCTGCGGCGAGACGCGCCGCGATGGTCTGCATGTCCGCCTGCGCCCGCGTGCGTGTGACGCCGGGGCGCAGGCGTCCCAGGACGTTGACGGAGTGCCATACGCGCGAAGATTGGATCGCGGTGTCCAGCAGGGAGAGCGGAAGCCAGACATCTCCGTCAGCGGGATGGGCTGCGCCCGGCGGCAACACCCCGACGATGGTGTAGCTGGCGCCGTTGAGCTCTACAGCGCGTCCTACCACGCTGGGATCGCGGCCGAAATAGCGGTTCCATGCGGCCGCACTCAGCACGGCAACGTGATCGCTGCCCGGCATTTCGTCGCGTTCGCTCAGGGTCCGGCCGATCAGAGGAGAGACGCCCAGCAGCGAGAACAGATTGCCTGACGCGAGCACGCGATGGACCTGCTCGGCGTGGCCATTGGTCGCAAGTGACACCGTGGCGGGATTCAGCGTCGAGTAGGCCGCGATTTCCGTGAAGCTCTTTTGCTGTGTCTTCCAATCCTGATAGTCGGGATAGGTGGCTACGATGCTGCCCGGCACCTGCGGGTGGGTTTCGCCGATGCTGACGATGCGATCCGCATCATGAAATGGAAGCGATGCGAGCAGAAGCCCGTAGACCACGCTGAAGATTGCCGAGGTCGCTCCCACGCCGAGCGCAAGCGTCAGCACGGCTGCCACGGTGAAGCCGGGAGATTTGCGCAGCTGGCGGACGGCGTAGCGAAGATCGCGCGGCAAAGCGGACATCGATTTCGGCCTCGTAGAGGGAAGACGATCGAGTTTAGAGATCGTCATCCCGTTTGACGAGCCAAATCTTCTGCAACGCGCGGTCCCCAGCTTGTCCCGTTATCCAGCTTGTCCCGTTATTTTGTTGTGCGGTGCGCTATTGGTTCGTCCGGTGGAAGAGCAGCGAGTTTGCCTGGGCCACCGGGGTGAGCAGGACTTCGGAGATGTTGACGTGGGCGGGCCGCGTGACGGCGTAGAGAATGGCGTCGGCTACATCGTTGGGGGTGAGCGGCGTGATGTTTTCGTAGACCTTGGCGGCGCGCTGCTTGTCGCCGCGGAAGCGGACCTGACTAAATTCTGTTTCGACCATGCCGGGGTCGATGGTGGTGACGCGTAGTGGTGTGCCCAGCAGGTCTTCGCGCAGGCCCTCGGTGATGGAGCGCTCGGCCGCCTTGGTGGCGCAGTAGACCGCGCCGTTGGGGTAGGTCATGCGGCCGGCGGTGGAACCGAGGTTGACAATGTGGCCGCGGCCGCGTGTGACCATGCCGGGCACGACGGCGCGGGTGACATAGAGCAGGCCTTTCACATTGGTGTCGATCATCTCTTCCCAATCCTGGCGCTTGCCCTCGTAGACTTTGTCCAGGCCGCGGCTCAGGCCGGCGTTGTTGA
>DASXGY010000513.1:0-4079 GCA_036488835.1 Acidobacteriaceae bacterium | reverse complement strand
GACCTGTGTCAGCAATTGAAAGACACGCTCCGCTGCGCGAAAGTCCGGCAGGTTGAGGGCGTAGTCCGCGCCCACGACGCCGACCAGTGTGACGCCGTGAATGTCGTGGCCTTTCGCGATCATCTGGGTGCCGACCAGCAGGTTAATCTCGCCCGAATGCAGCCGAGTGAGCAGACGTTCCATATCGTGACGGCTGCGCACGGTGTCGCGATCCATACGGCCGATGCGCGCGCGGGGAAAGATCTCCTGCAGGCGCTGCTCACCCTGCTGCGAGCCCGCACCGAGGAAGTAGAGGTGCTCACTTTCACACTTGGGGCAGACCTTCGGCACGACCCGACGGAAGCCGCAGTAATGGCACTCTAGCCGCTGACCAACATGGGCATGCGCGTCTTCCGACGCGAGTGGCTTGTGGTGCGTCAGAGCAATCGCACAGTTCTCGCATTCCAATCGCTCGCCGCATGCCCGGCACATCACGACAAATGAATAGCCGCGGCGGTTGAGCAGGATGATGGCTTGCTCGCCGCGTGCCAGCGTGCCGTCCGTTTCGGCAATCAGACGGCGCGAGAAGAGCTGCTCCTGCCCTGTCTCCTGAAACTCCTGCCGCATGTCGATCAGCTCGACTTCGGGCAGCGGTCGTTGGTTCACCCGCTCTGGCATCTCAATCAGCGCGTAGCGGTCGCGCTCGGCGTTGTGCCAGCTTTCGAGTGACGGCGTGGCCGAGCCCAGCACCACCGGCGCCTCGGCCAGCTTCGCGCGCATGACGGCAACGTCGCGCGCGTGATAGCGCGGATTCTCTTCCTGTTTGTAGGAGGAGTCGTGCTCCTCATCGACGATGATGAGGCCGAGCCGCACCGCCGGCGCGAAGATCGCCGAGCGCGTGCCGACGACAATACGCGCCGTACCGCTCCGGATGCGGTGCCACTGCTCCGCGCGCTCCTCCGGGGTGAGCGCGGAGTGGAGCATCGCGACCTCATCGCCGAAGGCATGGTGGAGCTGCGCGGCGGTGGCGGGCGTCAGGCCGATCTCCGGGACCAGCAGGATGGCGGAGCTATCGAGATCGAGCGCCCGTTGCATCGCTGCCATATAGACCGCTGTCTTGCCTGAACCGGTGACGCCGTAGAGAAGGCTGGCGCGGAAGCCGCCCTCGGCGAGTTGCCGCGTGATGGATTCAAGTGCCTTCTGCTGTTGCGTATTCAACGCAAACGACTGCGCACGCAGCCCGCTGAGATGAAACGCCTGCGTGCGATCCTCAAGGCGAATTAGTCCGCGGCGCACCAGCGTTGCGAGCGTGGAAGCCGGTACCGGCAGGGCGCGTAGTACCGCAACGGGCAGAGTACCCCCGGCTCCGGCGAGCGTGGCCAGGATGGTCTGCTGGTTCTCATTGAGCTTCGGCAGCCGCTCCACCTCGACCAGCATGGCGTAGCTTTCCAGCCGCCGCGCATCGCGGGGCGCAGCCAAAGCCTCGCGCGCAATCCACTTCTTGCGCACCATGCCGTCGATCAGCTCGCGCGTTGCGCCGGTGGCGCGCATCAGCGCAGCCCGTTTTGCAGCTTCGCCGCCCAGCAGGTAGTTGAGCACTGCGTACTCTGCTGCCTGCTCTTCGGGAGAGCGGCGCGTGCGGCGCGTGCTTCCCTGCTCGGCGCCGTCCTGCAGCGCGCGCTCGCCCGCCTCCGCGATGCGATAGACGACCTGCTTGCGCACCTCGGCCACCAGCGGCAACATCGTCCGCAGCACCTCGCCCAACGGCGCCAGATAATACTGGCTGATCCAGCGCGCGAGTTCGAGCAGTTGCGGCGAGACGATCGCCTCGCTGTCGAGGATGCGCTCAATGGTCTTTGCTTCGACAGGCGGCGGATCGTCGTGCAGACGGGTGACAACGCCGATCAGCTTCTCATTGCGGAAGGGGACGATGACCCGGCCACCCAGCGGCGGCGGATGCTCTGCATCGATGCGATAGGTGAAGTGCGCATCGAGCGGCACCGGCACAGCGACATCACAGAAGGCGGCCATCTGAGGCGAGGGTATCAGGACTAAAGTTGAAAATTGTGCGATCGCATCTCTCTGCTCCCGTCCGCTGCATCCGTTTCGCGGTTGAGGCATCAGATTGGCAGGTTGAGGAGAGAATGCACATGGCTGCAGAGAAGAAAGTTGCGTTTATTACCGGCGGAAACCGCGGGCTCGGTCTTGAAACTGCGCGCCAGCTTGGGAAGCAAGGGGTTAAGGTAGTGATCGGATCGCGCGATCTGGCGAAAGGCAATGCCGCCGCCGAAAAGCTGCGCGCCGAAGGCGCGGATGTTGACGCCATCCGCTTCGATATCACCAAACCGGCCGACTACAAGGAAGCCTACAACTACTTCGATAAGAAATTCGGCAAGCTCGATATCCTCATCAACAATGCCGGCATCACGAAAGAGCCAATTGGCACGCCAAACAATGCAAGTTCGGTGAGCAAGGAAGTTCTGCACGAGACATTCGACACGAACTTCTTTGGAACCATCGAGCTGACGCAGGCGCTGCTGCCGCTCATCAAGAAGGCTCCGGAAGGCCGAATCGTGAACCTCTCCAGCATCCTTGGTTCGCTCGCGCTGCACGCGGATCCGAAATCGCCCATCTACGACTTCAAAGTCCTGGCGTATAACTCATCGAAGGCGGCATTGAATGCCTTCACCGTGCATCTTGCGCACGAGCTGCGCGACACGAAGATCAAGGTGAACTCCGCGCACCCAGGCTGGGTGAAGACCGAGATGGGAACCGACGCGGCTCCAATGGAGATTCCGGACGGAGCTAAGACCAGCGTGCAGCTTGCATTGTTGCCCGCCGACGGCCCAACTGGCGCATATATCCACATGGGCGAACCGCTGCCCTGGTAACTGCGGATCAGGCCTGCGGAGCGCGCGATGGCGCCTTGATGCCCAGCGCGGACATAGCCATCTGCAGGTCCTTCCACGCCTCTTTCTTCTGCGTGGGATCACGCAGAAGAAATGCCGGATGGTAGGTGACCACCGTCTGGATGCCGCGGTAGTCATGGATGCGGCCGCGCATACTGGCGATGGATCCGCGCATGCCCAGTAGATAGGTCGCAGCGGTCGCCCCTAACGCCACTAGGACGCGCGGGCGCACGATCTCGATCTGTCGCTCGAGAAACGGCATGCAGGTATTGGCCTCGCCTGGCTCCGGCTTGCGGTTTTGTGGCGGCCGGCATTTCACGATGTTGGCGATGTACACCTGCTCACGCTTCAGCCCCATCGCCGCGATCATGTTGTTCAGCAGTTGTCCGGCGCGGCCGACAAAGGGCAGTCCCTGCGCGTCTTCGTCGGCGCCAGGCCCCTCACCCACAAACATGATTTGCGCGTTCGCGTCACCGTCTGCGAAGACGATCTTGTTGCGGCCCTGCGCGAGTTGGCATCGCTGGCACTCGCCGATGAGATCGCGGACGGCAGCAAGCGCAGCGGGACGCTGCGCAGCGGGCAGAACGGGCCCGAAGGCGAGGAGCGGTGGCACGGGTTGATCGCTGACGAGTGTGCGGCGTGGAATGGTGCTCTCCTGTGGCGCGGTGGGGATCGATGTTATGGATGGCGATGAAAGGGACGCGGGCTCCGGGGCTTCTGCTGCTGTGGCCGCAGCAGTGACGGCCTGCTCGATCTGAGAGTCCGCCACGGCCGCAGCGGGGCCGCCACGGCGATAAAAATCGTAGATGCCGAGCTCGCGATAGAACTCGAGACGCGCGGCGAGTTCCTGAAGTGCGGATTTCGGGAGCGCATCCGTCATTGCGGCTGCCGCGACGCCGCGCCGAGGGGTGCAGTCTCATCCACGATCGACGCGGGCCGACGCAGCGCCCGTATCTCGTCGAGGATGCGGTCCGCCAGATCGCGCTTGGACATCTCCGGCAACTCGATCGCAGTCTGCTGCGTGAGGAAGGTGGCAGCGTTGCGGTCGGAGTCGAAGCCAACGCCGGGGCGACCCACGTCGTTCAGTACCAGGGCGTCTGCGCCCTTACGCAGCAGCTTGTCACGGCCGTGCTGCAGGTGATCTTCGGTTTCGGCAGCAAAGCCCACCACGAGCGTTCCAGGAGTCCGCCC
>DASXGY010000512.1:0-6425 GCA_036488835.1 Acidobacteriaceae bacterium | reverse complement strand
CGGCTGGTGGAACGAATGCGGCAGCTTCGCCCCCACATCGTGCTCACCTTCGGCGGCGATGGCGGTCCAAACCTGCATCGCGACCATGCAGTGGCGAGCTTTGCGGCCACTGCCGCATTTCACTGGAGCGGCCGCAGCAATTTCGCGCAGGAGCAGTTGGAGCGGGGGCTGGCACTGTGGGCGCCGCAGAAGCTCTATTACGAGTCGACCAAGTTCACCATCTCCAAGTTTGAGGAGGAGGCAGCCGTGGCGCCGCGCACTCCGGCATCCATCAGGCTCGATCTCGGCCCGTTGCAGAAAGTAAAGCGGCAGGCGCTTGAGGCGCATGACACGCAGGGAGTGATGAGCCGTGCGGCCGAAGTCTTTGAGAGATACGGGCACGAGGAGTACTATTTGCTCGCTTCGGCGCGAAATCCGGAGCGGTTCGAAGGGGAAACGGACCTCTTTGGCGGGATCGAAGACACATAGGTAGGGCATGCTATGCGCAGCCATCGGAGCCAGTCGCCGCGAAACTGCCGCGCTTCCCTGCTCTGCATGGCGATTGTCGTCCTTGCGGCGTTGCCACTGTTTGCGCAGTCCAGCGACACCGGAACGGTGATGGGACATGTCTACTGCGCGGACACACAGAAGCCGGCGCGCTTCGCGAATGTTCGGCTGCAGCCAGTGGATGCGCAAGGCGGGCGATTCGGGGGCCGCGGCGGTTTCGCCACCACCGGCTCCGATGGCTCCTTCCGCATGACTGGCGTATCTCCCGGTGACTACTACGCGGATGTCATGATGCCGGGATACGTGCAGCCGCTGCGCGGTATGTTGCGTGACCTGCAGAATCTGGCGCCCGCGGATCGTGACAGAATCAGCGCCCAACTGACGCGCGTGAGCGTGGCCCCGAACCAGGCCGCGAATGTGCAGGTGATGATCTACCGCGGGGCAACGATCAGCGGCACGGTAAGCTTCGATGACGGCACGCCCGCAGCGGGCGTGTCGATACAGGCTTTCGTGCTGGCGACGAGCAGCACAGGGACGCAGACGGCCAGCGCCACGCAGCTGCAGAGTTTCGCCGGCTTTGGGCAGACGGACGATCGGGGCCAGTTCCGGGTCACCGGTCTGGCCGACGGCACCTATGTTGTGTTCGCTGCGCCGCATTCCATCTTCCCCATCTACTACGGCAACACCATTGAACGCAGCAAGGCGAAGAAGCTCGACATACATGCCGGCGATGAGGTTCCCGGAACCGATATTCAGGTTCCCGCTGGCGGAATGCACTCCGTCAGCGGGGTCGTGGTCTCGCAGCAGGATGGCCATGCGCTGCCGCGAGCTTCTGTGCAATTGAAGCTGAGCTCCGGGGATACGGGCACCATCAGTGCGACGACCGGATCAGACGGCACCTTCACCTTCAGCGCTGTACCGGACGGCAAATTCACTGTGGAGCTATCGAATGCTTATGACCCATCCACGCGCGTCGGCTACACCAGCGCCGGCCAGCCGCTGGAGGTAAACGGCACGGATGTTTCCGATCTGGTGGTGAACGCCGCACCGCAGAACTGATCTGGTTCGCTGTCATGCTTCGGCCATGCGTCGCGGGCGACGCCTGGCGTCGATCCATAACCATGCCGGACGAGCCAGCAGCACAACCGCCAGGACAATGGTGATCTTCAGTGGATCGAGCACGCCGCTCTTCACGATCCACCAGTAGTGGACGATGCCCAGAACGGCAGCCACGTACACAAGCCGATGCAGCACCTGCCAACGCTTGCCCAGCTTGCGGATGGACCACTTCGTCGACGTAAGGGCGAGCGGAAGAAGTAGCAGCCACGCAGAAAAGCCGGCGATGATGTACCGGCGCTTGCTTAGATCGTCGACCAGCGTAGGCCAATCGAGATTGGCGTAGAGCTTGAGGTAGATCAGCAAATGCACGGAGGCATAGAAGAATGCGTAAAGCCCAAGCATCCGGCGGAAGCGGACGAGCCAGCCAAGCTTCTTGCTGAGGCGGCGCACCGGTGTGATGGCCAGCGAGATGATCAGGATGCGCAGCGCGGCGAATCCCGTGCCGTGCGAAAGCGCCGCGGTGGGATCAGGACCCAGCAAAGCGACGGCCTCAGGATGCGTGAGGTCATGGTAGGTATGCCAGGCCAGAATCAGAAACGGAGCCAGGCAGGCAAGATGGACCAGCACCTTCAGCACAACGACAGCGCGATTCGGCATGGAGAAATTCAATCGTACTTTCTCAGAAGTTCTTTTTCAGATCCATGCCCTTGTAGAGGCTTGCCACCTGGTCGCCGTAGCCATTGAACATGAGGGTGGCCTGGCGCTGTTTGAAGAGCGAGGCGCCGATGCGCCGTTCGGTCTTCTGACTCCAGCGTGGATGATCGACATTCGGGTTCACGTTGGAGTAGAAGCCGTACTCGTTCGACGCCATCATGTTCCAGGTGGTCGGGGGCTGCTTGTCGCTGAAGTGAATGCGCACGATACTTTTCGCCGATTTGAAGCCGTACTTCCAGGGCACAATCACGCGCACCGGCGCGCCATCCTGATTCGGCAGCGTTTCGCCGTAAAGTCCGAAAGTGAGCAGCGTGAGCGGATGCATCGCCTCGTCCATACGCAGCCCCTCCGTATACGGGAATGAAATGCCCGACTGATTGATCTCCGGCATCTGCTTCTCATTCGCCAGCGAGAGGAACTGCACATACTTCGCGCTGGGTTGGGGATTACATTGCTTGATGAACTCCGAGAGCGAGTAGCCGGCCCATGGGATCACCATGCTCCACGCCTCCACGCAGCGGAAGCGGTAGACGCGCTCCTCCATCGGCTTCAGCTTCAGCAGCGTATCGATGTCGACGGTCTTCTTTTGTTTGACCATGCCGGTCACCTGGACGGTCCAGGGGCGCGTGTGCATTGCGCCTGCGTTGCGCGCGGGGTCGCCCTTATCCGTGCCGAACTCGTAGAAGTTGTTGTAGTGGGTGATGTCCTGGTACGGAGTCAACGTCTCGCCCGTGGTGGAGAGCGGGCTCTTCACCGTCTGCAGCTTCTCTGCTGCGTGCGCGGCTCCGGGAGAGCTCAGGCGGCTGAAGCGCTCTGCCCCCAACGCCGCCACCCCGGCGACTGCCATGCCGGTCATGAACGTGCGCCGATTCAGGTAGTCGACCTTGGGAGTGATCTCGGAGGAGGGAATGTCGGTGGTTTTGCGAATCAGCATGGTGTTCTTCGGATGGCCTCTGCGGCGCCTCCAATGGTTTGGACGCTGGCGCGGGGCTCCGGTTACAGTACGCGCCTTCGGGCAAAATTGGATGGTGCCCGCGACGTGCTTAACTCATTCTACTGGGCTTAGCCTTCGCTGCTCGTTTTGCGGTTTGGCAAAAGGCCACGCGGCGTCGCGGCGGGCGCGCCGCAGGTAGACCAGCACGCCGGAAACAGTGACGACAAGCGCGGCGGCAATCTCCCGGCCGGCGTGTGCGCGCGACGCCAGCACGAACAGAAATCCCAGCGTTGCGAAGATGACGGGCAGCGGATAGAGCCAGATGCGAAAAGGTCGCGGCAGATCCGGGCGGCGCAGGCGTAGCAGCACCACGCCTACCTGCTGCAGCAGGAATTGCAGAACGATGCGCAGAGCCACGAGGGCAGCGATGATCGCCTTCAAATCGAAGAAGCAGCAGATGCAGGCGATGCCGCCCAGCAGCAAGAGGACGTTTGCGGGAAAGGCTCCGCGCGAATGCAACCGCGCCAGCGGTCGAAAGTAGTTGCCCTCGGCTGCCGCGGCCCACAGCACGCGAGAACCACCCAGCAGCAGCGAGAAGAGCGAACCGAAGGCGGTCCAGATGACCAGCCATGCGCCGACTTTCGCCCACACCGGCCCAAAGCTGCGCCCCAGCAGTTCAGCGACAACCGCGGTGTGACTCGCGCTCGGCCGGCTGCTGGTGAATTCCTGCCACGGTATGACCCCAAGCACGCTGATATTCATCAACAGGTAAATCGCCGCAATGATCACAATCGAGCCGAGAATGGTGCGCGGCAAAATGCGGCCTGGATCGCGGACCTCGCCCGCCAGATAGGCGATGGTGTAGTAGCCCCAATAGTCGTAAGTAGCGATCAGCATGGCCGCGCCGAGCCCGATGAAGAAGCGATGGTTCAGTTGAAATGCGCCCGCTGGAAACGAGAACGCCTGCCGCGCATTGAAGTGCGCGAACCCGGCGACGACAGTGATCCCGAGGGTGAAGATGACTCCCGCCCACAGAACCCACGCCATGCGCTCGACTGCGCGCAACCGGCGATAAAGCAGCGCCACCACCAGCACAACGACTGCCACCGCCACCAGGCTGGAGCGCTCGATGTGCTGCAACGGACCGGCGGCAGTGAGCCTGTAGGACAACCCCGGATACAGATAACTCGCGTACTGTGCGAGACCGATGGCTCCCGAGGCCATGACCAGCGGCGCGCTTAGCGTGAACTGCCAGACATAAAGAAACGAGACGAGGCGGCCGGCGCGGCCAGGTCCGTATATCTCCCGCAGGAAGGCGTAGGAACCGCCGGCCTCCGGCAGCGCGGCCGCCAGTTCCGCCCACACCAGGCCATCGCACAGGGCCAATGCTGCGCCCAGCACCCAGCCCAGCATCGCCTGCGGGCCACCCATAGCTGCGACGATCAGCGGCAGCGTGATGAAGGGGCCAACGCCGACCATCTCCAGCATGTTGAGCGCGAGCGCGCTGCCCGGCCCGAGTACACGCGGCAGGTGCTTCGGCGGTGTGGCGTGATCGCTCGGCATGTTTTGAAGATCGGCAGCGCGATGCGATTCGCGGCAGCACACTGCTCGCAGTGTAGCTGGCGACTGGCTCCTACGCCGCGCTGCTCGCGCGCTGACCGCGCGGACGATACACTCAAAGCTCATGCACCCACGGCGCGCGCACCTTCTTCCACTGGCTGCTCTGCTGGCGACCACGGTCTATGCGCAGACTGTCGCGACCGATCTACCGCCCGTCTCCGCTCCCACGATCGAAGCGACGCAGCTGCCGGAAAATCGCGGCGCTGCGGCGCTCTACGAGAGCCTGAAGCGGCTGGACACCACAGCCAGCCTGATGATGATCGTCGCCCACCCGGACGACGAAGACGGCGGCATGCTGACCTACGAAAGCCGCGCCCTGGGGGTGCGCACCGCGCTATTTACGCTGACGCGCGGCGAAGGCGGCCAAAACGCGATGTCCGCGGCGGACTACGACGCGCTGGGGCTGATCCGCACGAACGAACTGCTGCGCGCGGACGAATACTACGGCGTGGACCAGCAGTACTGGGGCAGCGTCGCCGACTATGGCTTTTCGAAAACCATGGAAGAGGCGCTCAGGCAGTGGGGACACGAGCGCGTGCTCTACGATGCGGTGCGCGCCGTTCGCATGTATCGGCCCATGGTGGTCTGCTCGGTCTTCACGGGCGGCGTGACCGATGGCCACGGACACCACCAGGTGGCGGGCATGCTGGCGCAGGAGGTCTTCAACGCTGCAGGCGATCCGAAAATGTTTCCGGACCAGATCGCGGCCGGCCTGCTGCCCTGGAAGCCACTCAAGGTCTACGCGCGGGTGCCCGGCTTCTCGCTGTCGCCCAAAGGCATGTTCGACTATGCGACCGGCAAATACGCTCCCGTCCGCTTTCACAACTATGTCAACGACACCGACATCGACGGCATCCCGGCGACCAATGTAACGATCGAAGAGGGCGAGCGCGACCCGCTGCTGGGACAAACCTATATCCAGATCGCACGGCGCGGCCTGGGCGAGCAGCGCTCGCAGCATGAAGGCCCCAACGTGCCGCTGCCGGGTGAGGCATCGAGTGCCTACCATCGCTACGGTGCCCGCGTGCCCGTGCAGCCAGCCGAGCAGAGCTTCTTTGACGGGATCGACACCTCACTTCGCGGGTTGGCAACGCTTGCCGGTCCGCAGGGCGCGTTTCTGCAACAACCGCTGTCGCGTATCCATGAGGTCCTGGCGCAGGCGATCCTGAATTACTCGCCAGACCATCCGGAAAGAACAGTGCCGCTGCTTGCCGATGTCTATCGCCGCACGGCGATGCTGTTGGATGAGGTGAAGACCAGCAATCTCGATGCGCAGCAGAAGGCCTCCGTCGAGCGCGAGCTGGAGATCAAACTGCAACAGGCCAACGACGCACTGGCCCAGGCCCTGGGCATCGAGATGACCGCGCTGGTGACCCCGGGGGGTGGGCCGCACGGCATCGAGCTGTATGCCGGCCCGCGCGGCGGCCTCTCCTCCACGCCGCAAGCGACGACTGCCCAGGTGACGCCGGGCTCGGAGTTCCGTGTGCGCGTACACATTCGCGCACCCAAAGCGGTTGTGCTCAGCAAGGTCATGCTGGAGACGCCGCAGAACGAGCACTGGACGGTGGAGCGCGAGGGCGCACCAGGGCTGGATGATCCGCACAGCACCAGC
>DASXGY010000498.1:0-3746 GCA_036488835.1 Acidobacteriaceae bacterium | reverse complement strand
TCGCGGCAGCGATCCGGCTTCTCGCCATCGGCTTCGGGAAAGCCCGTCCAGCGCGAGCGCATATTCCCCGCCATATGCTTCACGATCTGCGCGATGGAGTTCATCTCCGGATCGAGCGCGGCGGTCAGGTCGGCATCGGAGAGTTGCGCGATGGCCGCTTCGCCGAGCCGGCGGTAATACGTAAAGAGCGGACGCACATCGTCGAGGTAGCTGGTGGTGAATAGGAGAGCCATACAAGACGATGTACCATGCCGCACATGCGCACGGCCACTCTGCTCGCCATTCTTTCCAGCCTTCTTGTCACAATCCACGTCTCCGCACAGAACGTTGCCTCGGATCCTCTGCAGAAGCAGGTGGAAGAGATCGCTGCGCAGCATCACGGCCAGGTTTCGGTCTTCGCCAAAGAGCTGAAGACCGGCCAGACCATTGCAGTGAAAGCCGATGAGCCGGTGCAGACGGCGAGCGTTATCAAGCTGGCGATCCTTTACGAGGCGATGGAGCAGATCCGCGCCGGCAAAACGCACTGGAACGATCCAGTGACGCTGACCAAGGAGAACCAGACCAACGGCTCCGGCGTGCTCGGCTTCTTCGATGCGCCGGTGACGCTCACCTTGAAAGACGTGCTCTCCATGATGGTGATCACGAGCGACAACACCGCGACGAATGTGGCCATCGACAAGATCGGGCTGGACGCCGTGAACGGCGAGATGGGCCGCCTGGGCCTGAAGGACACCTGGCTCTACAAAAAGATCGGCAAGCCGGCGACGGGCCCCATGCCCGCAGATCAAAAGAAGTTTGGCTTGGGCAAGACCACTGCGCGGGAGATGGCCACGCTGATGGAGCGCATCGTGACCTGCCGCCTTGGGGATGGCAACATGCCGCCCACGGAAGCCGATCGAGCCATCTGCGGCGTCACGCTGCACATGCTGCGCTCGCAGTTTTATCGCGACGGTGTGCCGCGCTATCTGGAACCGGTGGACAGCTCCGAGGAAGGCTCAGCGATCGCGAACAAAACCGGCGCGCTCAATGAGGTGCGCAACGATGTCGACGCGATCGCGACCAAGAACGGCCTGCTGATCCTGTCGATCTTTACCTGGGACAACAAGGACCAGAGCTGGACCGATGACAACGAGGCCTATCTGACGACGGCAAAGATTGCGAAGGCGATCGTGAATGCGTGGGCGCCGGATGGGCTGGATGTGAAGGCCTTCGAAATAGCTGGTGCCAAGTAAGGACATCGCAACAATGCCGGACGACGGAGCGAATGGTTACGAGCAATACGCAGAAATATTCATGCGGGCGCGCAATCTAAAAATAGGCCCGTCTGTAATGCGCAAGTGGGCCAGCCAGTTCGCGCCTGATTCGGAGTCGTTGGAGTTGGGCTGCGGACACGGAGTCATTTCGCAGGTTCTGCTTGAGGCAGGTGTCAAGCTATCCGTGGTAGAAGCTTCCCCGACTCTTCTCCGCGAGTTTCATCACCGATTTCCTGATGTCGAAGTTGAGTGCTCGACAGCACAAAGGTCGGAGTTGCTCAATCGTAAATATGACGGCGTGGTCGCGTGGGGCCTGATCTTTCTGCTCGCAGAAACAGATCAACGATGGGTTTTGCGCAGAGCGGCAGATGCGCTTTGCCCGAATGGAAGGCTAGTTTTCACCGCTCCAAATGAGGCGCTTACGTGGACGGATTCCATCACAGAGAGACCGTCGCTCTCCCTGGGAGCCACTGTTTACGAGGCCCTGTTGCGAGATCTGGGTCTCGATGTCTCATCTGGAGTGATCGACGAAGGCGGCAATTACTACTACGAAGGAATCAAGCCGAGTTGACTCGCTGCCCGTCCGCCGGTTTGTCCGGCTGTGTGTTGTCCACCGGCTTATCCGGTTGCTGGTTAAAGATCTCTTCCACGCGCGCGAGCGTATCGATCTCCTCGACTGGTTTGTCATCGCGGATGCGCAGGATGCGCGGAAAGCGCATCGCGAAGCCGCTGGCGTGGCGGTCCGAGCGCATCAGGTTGTTGAATGCTACTTCGAGCACGACGGTCGGGTCGACCGTACGCCATCCGCCGAAGTCTTCGATGGTGTGTTCGTGGAAGTACTGCGAGAGATGCGCGATCTCCGCATCGGTCAGCCCGGAATACGCCTTGCCAACATTCTTCAGCGTGTCGCCGTCGCGCACGGCAAAGGTGTAGTCGCTGAGCGTGCCGGCGCGCTTGCCGTGTCCATATTCGGCTGAGGTGACGACGACATCGAGCGTGGCCAGCTCGCGCTTGAGCTTGAGCCATGCGAGTCCGCGCCGTCCCGGCTGGTAGAGGCTGGCCGCTGCCTTCAACATTACGCCCTCATTGCCGCGAGCGCGCGCATCGACGTATGCCTGCTCCAGTTGCTCCGCGCTGGAGAGCTGCGTGAAGGACGCCAGGACGAGACGGGCGAAGCCATTCGCGCCTGATTGTGATTCGTCGGTCTCGGCGAAGAGAGACCCCTGATTGCGCGGCGAGTCTGGTTGGATCGGAGTGCTGCTGACAACGGTGCGCGGCAGCTGAGCGATACATACCTCTTCCAGTGAGGCGCGGCGTATAGCGAGCGGCTGCTCAAGCAACAGCGACTCGCCGCGATACAACAGATCGAATGCCATGAAGACGACGGGCGTCTGCCGGCGCATCGCTGCCGTCACGCGCTTGCGGCCGATGCGGTTCTGCAGGGAAGAGAATGGCAATGCTCGTTGTTCGGTGGCGGAGGGGTCGATGTTCCAGGCCAGAATCTCTCCGTCGAGGATCAGCGGCTCGGTAATCTTCGCGAATGCTTCGGTGAGCTCGGGAAAGCTGTGCGTCATGTCGTCGCGACTGCGGGAGAAGAGCGCCACGCGCCCGGGCTGCGATGGGTCGCCGCAGTGGAGCTGGCAGCGGATGCCATCGAATTTGTCTTGAATGTGCGCCTGCGTTGGCGCAGGCAGAACGTGCGCCTGCGTTAGCGCTGGCAGAACGTGCGCCTGCGTTAGCGCTGGCAGAACGTGTGCTTCGACGAGCGTGCTGGCCGACACATCACCCTCGCTTGTGCCCTCTGTCTCCGGTGTCGGCTTGGCACCACCCTGGCCCTTCTGCTCCGCGCGCACCTCTTCGGCGAAACGCGCCATCGCCTCTTCGACCGAATCGACCGGGCTGGCCAGCATGAAGCCCAGGGGATGAAAGAGCCGCATGCGCGCCTGGTCCAGCCGGTCGGCTTCGGCCAGCCGCACTACTTCGCTTAGATCGCCGAGCAGCATCACCGCGCGACGCACAGCAGTGAGCTCGCGCTCTGTCGCGAGGGCGATCGCCTCTTCCACCTGAGCCTGCTTCACCCCGATACGCATGTCGCCGAGCATCAGCTTGATGAGGTACTTCGCCTCCAGCGGTGTGGCCCGTGCCAGCAGATCGCGCAGCAACCCGTGGCGCCGCTCCGTGCTCCCTGCGGCACCCTGTACAGCGGCCATGCCCGCAAAGCTCCCGGCAACATCCTCGATGGAGAGAGTCGCCGGCGCCAGTTCCTCAGCCGCCGAGAGCAGATCGAAGGCCGCTGACCCCAGGTCGCCATGCCTGCGATAGGCAGCTTGCATCGCCGTGTCTGTCGCGTGGGTGCGCTCCCTGACCACCTGCCACAGGCTGGCCCCGCCCACGCTGAGCTGGCGGGTATCGACCTCGGCAAACGGCGTCCCGGCGAGATAGAGCGCGGCATGCGCGGCGGCCTCCACCGGCACCTCGCGCAGGTAGTCGGCC
>DASXGY010000494.1:0-6940 GCA_036488835.1 Acidobacteriaceae bacterium | reverse complement strand
CTGAAGCCGGATGTGAATTGCTGGAGCGTGCTCACCATGCCGGGCGCGGCACTCGTCAGCCATTTGCGCGCGGGAGTTGTGGATGATGCAGGCGCGTCGCTTTTGGGTGGCGTCCGCAATGTTGTTATCGGCGTGCATTATGGATCGGGCATGTATCGATCTGGGGAGCGAGTGGACTTTATTCTCGGCGCGGAGAATGCTGCGTCTGCGGCGACGCTGGCGAAAGCACTCGGCGAGCGGCGGCCGCAACCGCAGTTTATTGCGGACATGCCGGGTGCGCACTTTGAGGGTGTGTCGGTCGAAAAGAATGAGGTGCGGGGCTCAGTGCGAGTGAAGGATAAGGAGTTCGATGGGTGGCTGGCGGCGGTGTATCGCCGGCTGTCGGTGGATGGCGGTTCAGGTGAAGAGAATGTGGCGCGGGCGGGAGGTGCGCGGTGATGCTTGCTTTTTCTATCGTCGGCTCAATGACATGGATTCCCGTGATCATGGAGACAGCTTTGGAAGGATGGCGGCGAATTGTGGATGATGTGTGGCGACCCATCTTTCGACAAGCTGGTGAAATTCATTGGTCTTCTGCTGAAGTTCGGTAGCTTCTGTATCGGTAGCCACCGATGAATGCATGTAGTCGATGACATTTCTCTTGCGACGGCAGGCTTCAAAGTAATCGGTCAGCGTGGCAGCTGTTTTTCCGATGGCAAGCTGAGCAGCCTGAAAGGTGATCGCGTGATGTCCGGCACGCGCGCTTACGCGATAACTTGAACAGGCCACGGCGATCGTTGCCGCCTGCAGGGCAGCGCTATATGCGGTGGCGAAGCGCCGGTCTGCAGAGAGGCCTGGAATTGATGCATCGGCAAGGTCTCGGGCGATGAGCGCTCGGAGATTTTCGAGTTCCTGTCGACTGGTCTTATGCGCTCGGATGTCGCCTGCGGCCAGCCATCGCTTCCAACTCATGCTCACTTCCTTTTACAAATAGCTTCGCATCCTGCAACACGGTTGAGATGAAGTGATCTTCGTTTCGCAGTTTTCGGACGAATTCCTTTGATGAGAACACTGTTGGATTTACCTGCCTCCCCAGTGTGCGTTCTGAGCGGCGCAACAAGGGAACCAATTCCGATAGACCGACGGAGCCTACGACCATGAGATCGACGTCGCTTTCTGATCGCTCCTCTGAGCGGGCTATCGAGCCATAGAGAAAAGCAAGCGGAATGCGATCGCCAAAAGTTTTCAGCTCCTGCTGAAGGACAGAGACAATCCCCACCGTCTTTTCAAAGAGGCTCCTTAGATCGGAAAATACCGGAGAGTCGGTGTTGGGCTTTACATAAACACGGCGTCCGTCCCGCCATTGTTTCAGGATGCCTGCCCTGGACAAGGCATCCATTTCCCGCTGCAAGCTGGAAGGTTGCTTATGGAGAAAGGCAGCGAGTTCCGTCAGATACCAGTTCTTTTCCGGCCTCAACAGCATAGCCCCCAGGACCTTGGACCGCGTATCCGGAAACAGCGCCGCGAGGATGGGAGATCTACGCATATTGCGTAGATATATACGCAATATGCGTATGGTGTCAACGACTTCGCAATCAGCGTTTCTGTTCCAGCTCGGCGGCGGTGCCGGCTCCTATGACGGCTATCTCCGGAGTTTCGGGGATGCTTTCTAATGTGTAGCTCTGGAGCGGGCTCATCTTCACCATGTCCCATAGGTATTGTTTGACCAGGGCGAGATCGAGGAAGCCGATGTTGAGGCCGGTGAGATAGAAGCGGCCGGGGCCATCGAGATGGATGGAAGTGGCGGTGCCGGCGGCGAGAGCGCGATGCCAGCGCTTGACGAAATCGGCGCAGCGCTGGTCACCGCTCTTTGCGTTGGCGAAGATTTCGTCCGGCTCCATGTCCATGAAGCGGAGGCGCATGGCGCGATGGCCAACGATACCTTCAAGGTGTCCGACGCCGCCGCAGCCGCAAAAGGTTTCCTTGGGATCGAGGGAGACGACGGTGTGGCCGCCTTCGAATGGGCCGGGGGCGTCCGGGTAGCGGCCGAAGCCGATGCCGTTGCCCAGGGTCCAGACGCGGACGACCTTGTCGAGATGATTGCGGGTGGCAGCAACGCCGGCGGCGGCAGCATCTGCATCGTTGAAGAGCGCGATGGGCGCGCGGACGCCGCGCGCGTGCAGAGTGGCTTCGACCTTCTTCGAGATTCGCGCGCCTTTGAGCTGCGGGAGGTTGGGTGAGTCTTCGACGACGCCCGCGCGGACGATGCCGGGGAGCGCGATGCCGATGGCGTCGAGATCGCCCGAGGCGGGTTTAAGCGCGACGATACGGTCGCAGATGACCTCGACGAGAGGGTCGGTGGGCAGGTCGATCAGGCCGTGGTGCTCGTCCGGGTCTTCGGGATAGCGGAGCAGCGCTCCGATGAGCCGGCGGTCCTCGATAAGGCCGGCGGTGATGTCGTTGGTCATGACCACGCCGATACTTCTACCCATAATCCGCTTCCCCTGTTTCTCTTGCCTCTCCGTTTTACCGCGCAGAGCAGCTTTTCTTAACGGAAAAGCTGCGCCGAGATTCCTTCTTCGATCTAGCTCTACAGGGGAAGCGGAATCCACGTCCCCTGTTACGAAATCCTACCGATGACCTTCAATCGCCGTCTGCGCTGCGGCCCAGACGGTTGATGCCGTTATACGCCGCCGTCTTGTAAGCCTCGGCGAGCGTGGGGTAGTTGAATACCGTCTCGATGAAGTAATCGAGCGTGCCGCCGAGCGCCATCACGGCCTGGCCGATGTGCAGCAGCTCGCTGGCGCCTTCGCCGATGATGTGGACGCCGAGCAGGTGGCGCGTCTCGCGATGGAAGACGATCTTGAGGCGGCCGGTGGTGTCGCCGCGAATCTGTCCCCGGGCGATCTCGCGATAGTAGGCGACGCCGACTTCGTAGGGCACGTCTTCATCGGTGAGCTGCTCTTCGGTCTTGCCGATGAAGGAGATCTCCGGGATGGTGTAGATGCCGTAGGGATAAAAGCTGGGGTTCGACTGGACGGCATTGTCCCCGAGAGCGCGCGCTGAGGCGATGCGGCCCTGCTCCATCGATACTGAGGCGAGCGAGGGGAAGCCGATGACATCGCCCACGGCGAAGATGTTGGGCGTCTTGGTGCGGTAGTCCTTGTCGACCGGGATGCGGCCGCGGGCATCGGCTTCGATGCCGGCGTTGGCCAGGTTGAGCGCTTCGACGTTGCCGGAGCGGCCGACGGCGTAGAGCAGCGCGTCGCCCTGGATGCGCTTCTTGCTTTCAAGATGCGCAGCCACGCTGCCTTCGGGCAACTCCTCGACGCTGTCCACCTCTTCGCCGAGCCGCATGGTGACGCGGCTGTCGCGCAGGTGATAGCTGAGCGATTCGATGATCTCGGAATCGGCGAATTCGAGCAGGCGCGCGCGTTTTTCGATGAGCGTGACCCGGATGCCCAGGGCGGCGAACATGGAGGTGTACTCGACGCCGATGACGCCGCCGCCGACCACAATGATGGTCTTGGGCAAGGTAGGCAGGTTGAGCACCTGGTCGCTGTTGACGATGTTGCGGCCGTTGATGGGGACTTTGGGCGAGAAGGCGGGCTTGGTGCCGACGGCGATGATGGCGGTCTTCGTTTCGTAGACAGTGGAACTGCCTTCGCCGTCGACGCGGATGTGAGTGGGGTCGTCGAAGCTGCCGACGCCGTAAAGAACATCGACGCCGTTGCGTGAGAGCTGGGCTTCGGTGACGTCGACTTCGGTCTTGATGACGTGCTGGACGCGGAAGGCGAGATCGGCCATGGTGATCCGCTCCTTCACGCGATAGTTCATGCCGTAGATGGAGCGGTAGTTGTAGCCGGAGAGGTGGAGGACGGCCTCGCGCATGGTCTTCGAGGGGATGGTGCCGGTGTTGATGCAGACGCCGCCGACCGAGCGCATGCTCTCGACCACCGCCACCTTCTTCCCCTGCTTGGTTGCGGCGATAGCGCCACGCTGTCCAGCCGGTCCCGATCCGATGATGATGATGTCGTAGTTAGCCATGCTCGAAGCTCAAGGGTATCGAAGTTTGCCAAACGGCGCACAGATACCCTACTCCACTCATGTTTAGATTTACTGCATCTTGATGAAGGCAGGACCGGTTGTTTGCCGGTAAGCGAGGCGGGCGGGTTTGCGGTTCCGATTGGCCTGGACGGGCTAAGTAGAATGGCGGCCATGCCGAACGCGCAAGATTGGCCGGATGAACTGGACGCCCTGCGGGCTGCGCCGCGGTATCATACGCTTTTGTTCGAGAACGAATTGGTCCGTGTTCTGGATACCAATGTTCCGCCGTACGAAACGGTTCCGCTCCACACCCACCAATGGCCGGCTGCCTTGTACATTTTGAGCTGGAGCCATTTTGTACGCCGCGATGCTGAGGGATCCCTCATGGCCGACAGCCGGGTGGCGGGGAGGCCATCGGAAGGCATTGCGCTCTGGTCCGGCCCGTTGGCGCCGCATACGCTGGAAAATGTCGGCGACTCCGCATTGCGGGTGATCAGCGTGGAACTTAAGAGCGTGGCTGCCCCCATTCCTTCCTGATTGCTGCTGAGATTTGCCGCATTCTTTCTCCTCGGCGTCGTTCCGCCGTTAGACTTTAGGCCATGCGCCTGTATGCCATTACCGATCGCCGGCTGCTGCCGGGCACACACGAAGCCGGGCGGCTGAGCACGGCCGAGCACGAGGGGCTGGTCCGGCTGGCGACGGAATGGTCCGTTGGCGGCGTGGAGTATGTGCAGTTGCGTGAGAAGGACCTGGGCGAGCCGGAGTTGACGGAACTAGCGGCGGCGATGCTGGCCGCGATGCGGGATTGCGGTTCGGGCGCATGTACGCGGCTGCTGGTGAATGCGGGGGCCCCGGGCGCGGCAGAGGCGATGCGCACCGTGCGGGCGGCGGGCGTGCATCTGCCGGGACGATGGCAGGCGGAGCAGGCGGGGCGAGCGCGCATTCAGGGGATGGTATCGGTGGGATGCCATTCGGTGGGCGAGGTGGCGGTGGCGCGGACTGCGGGCGTGGACATCGCGCTGCTGTCGCCAGTGTTCGCGACGGAGAGCCACCCCGAGGCACGTCCGCTGGGAGTGGAGGCGCTGACTGCGGCGGCGCGGACGGCGGGGAAGATGCCGGTCTATGCGCTGGGTGGCGTAAACGCTGAAAATGCGGCTTCGTGCATCGAGGCGGGTGCAGTGGGCGTGGCGGGGATCCGGATGTTTCTGGGCGAAGGCTGGAGAAGGCTTCGAGAGGAAGAGGCGCCCGTCTAGAGCATTTTTGCTATCGGTGCAGAGGGGCAACGATAGTTGTCAGCCGGGAGGTTGAACACCGGCGTTCGTTCTCGGACGAAGCGCACGAGATTTGTGCCATCGCCGTGCGTAGATGCCAAGGTTGGCAGCGCAAACGGCGACCCCTGCGCTCGTGACGATCCAGCCGGGGAGGGTGGGATAGACGATCGCGTCGAGGTAGTGCAGCAAAAAGCTGCCCTGGTACGCAGCCAGGCCGGCGCGGGCTTCAAAGTAATTTTCTGCGAGGGTGAGTGGACATGGCCACGGGGACACTTCGACTGCAATTCCCCAGAGCAGCGCCAGAATATGCAGGGTAGTCCAGACGGGTCGGCCTCGGGTCCAGAGGGCTCCAAAGATGACCAGCGCGAGCCACAGCAGATGGACAGCCAGGACAAGAACGGAGAGCAGCGTCACGGCTCGCTCCACCTCGTTTCCATGCTAGAGCGTTTTCACGGTTACGGAGTATGGCGGAAGGGCCGCGTTGCTTTTCTTTTGCATACACCTGCAGTGAGGATGCTCTGCGCGCGGCTAGGATTTGCGGGCCATGTTTGGGTATCATGAAGGGGTTATGCCTTTTCCGATCAAAGTCTGCACGATCTGCTCAGAAGAGTTTGAACTGAAGCCCGACAAGCCTGGATTTGCCAACCGCTGCCCGGAGTGCAGCGCGATGGACGAGGCGGATATAACCGCGCGGCGCGGCGCGAGCGGGAGCAAGGCGGATAGTGGCCTGAACGAGGCGCGCAGGCATGCGATGCGCGATCTGCTGTATCGCAAAGAATAGGCTGCTTGCCATCGGGAGACGATGATTTGGCGACGGGCCCAGGTCAGGTGTGAGCGCTGCCGTCGCCAATCCGGAATCCGTGTGGACGCCGCGGGTGAACCCGTGGCTGATTGCGTTTGTGGTGTCGCTGGCGGCCTTCATGGAGGTGCTGGATACCAGCATCGCCAACGTTGCGCTGCCGCACATTGCGGGAAACCTGGGCGCGAGCAGCGACGAGAGCACCTGGGTGCTGACTTCGTACCTGGTCTCGAATGCGATCGTGCTGCCGATCACGGGATGGCTCGTCTCGCTGGTGGGGCGGAAGCGATTCTTTCTCATCTGCATCTCGGTGTTCACGGTGAGCTCGCTATTCTGCGGCGTGGCGCCCACCCTGGGCTTCCTGTTGCTGGCGCGGGTGATCCAGGGCATCGGCGGCGGCGGGCTGCAGCCGATGGCACAGGCGATCCTGGCCGATACCTTTCCGCCGAAGATGCGAGGGCTGGCCTTCTCGGTCTATGGGGTGACCGCGGTGGTGGCTCCTGCGATTGGACCGACGCTGGGCGGCTGGGTGACGGATAGCTATAGCTGGCGCTGGATTTTTCTGATGAATCTGCCGGTGGGGATTATGGCGATCTTCCTGGTGCTGCGATATGTGGACGATCCGCCGTTTCTGAAGCGGACGACGCTGCACGAGAGCAAGATCGACTACTTCGGCTTCGGGCTGCTTGCGGTGGGCGTCGGTTTTCTGCAGATTGTGCTGGACAAGGGCCAGGAGGATGACTGGTTCGGATCGAATTTCATTCTCACGCTCTCCATCATTGCCGCGATCGCTCTGGTTGCGCTGGTGATCTGGGAGTTACGCGTCAAGCACCCGATTCTCGAT
>DASXGY010000488.1:0-1588 GCA_036488835.1 Acidobacteriaceae bacterium | reverse complement strand
GGTTTGCGATCTGCGTCAGGGGTGGGCCGACGAGGCCGCGCGCATCGACGACCCCGGGGATCGTGTGGCAGGCATCGCAGCCATAGGTCTTCACCGCAGCGCGTCCCGCTTCGACACCGCCGCCGGTCAGCGCCTCCGCTTGGACTGCGCTACGGCGGGCGATGGCCGCGTTTCTGTATGCTGCTACCGCGGCGCCGCAAAGAATTATCGCGATAACGAAAATGATGAAGACCCTTCGCGTCACGAGTGCCGCTCCTTTAGGAGGGCAGTCTCCCAACGGCGGGCGCGCGTCTCCGACTCGCGCAGCCACATGGCGGCGAGGGCTAGTGCCGCGCCCATATAGACAAGACCGCCCGGCACCCACATCACGAGGCCGGCGAGCTGCTGATCCTCGATGGCGGTCAAACCCCAGACGACGGATCTCCCGCTGTAAAGCGGGTACCATGCCACCGTGCCGAGCGTCAGCAGGGCCCCGAGAACGCTACTGTGCAGCGTAGTAGCAAACAAAGATATCACGGCCACACCGCGGCCCTCGGCATCGTGGCGGCGATGCAGCAGCGAGGTCCAGTAGAGCAGCGCAGCCCCGAGGAAACAGACATGCTGCAGCGAATGAACGAGCTCCCTCGCCAAAGCTGCCTCGAACAGGGCGGGCAAATGCCAGACCCATAAGGCGAGTGCGTGAACCGCCCAGGCCACCAATGCGCTCGTAGCAAGCAACCAGACTCGATGCACTGGACCTGTCCGCGACAGCCAACCCAGATCGCGCCGGGCAGGTTGCGGCAATGCCCACAGGAACGCGATAAGAGGGCGCCCGAGCACGAGCAGCGGCGCGGCTACGGTCATCAGCAGCTCGTGCTCGACCATGTGCACGGAAAACAGCGTCTCGCCGAGGGTATGGACCGGCGGCATCAGAGCAGCGGCGAGGACCAGCCAACCGGCGATGAAACAGGCAACCCCACGCCGACTGACGCCGCGGCCGGGCGAAGACGCCTGCCACAACCGCTGCACACCCCTCACGTAGAACCCCAGCGATGCTATGAGCATCGCCAGCACGGGCCACTCTGGTTGCCAAAATCCCGCTTCGTGCCCTGCAACGTGATGAGCGAAGGCGGCGTGCGGCGAGGCGGTAATGCCGCAACAGATGAGCGCCAAACCCAAGCGGCGGCCCATCTCTCTCAGCGCTGACATGGGTCGAAATAAAATTGCGCGATGCCCTCCATCAGCAGGACGAGGCCGAAAACCAGGCATGAGCAGAAAGCCAGCAACCCGATAAAATGCGCCCTGCCCGCCGGGTCCTCGCTCTCCGTGCTGGCTGCGTCGTGCTTGCGCCAATTCCGCCAGGCAATTGCTGCACCGACAGCGACGGCCAGCAGCGCCACCAGGCTGACCAGATGCAGCGGCAATTTGCGGTGCGCGGCGCAGGACCAAGGCACGATGGCATAATTGACGGCGTGGGCGGTAAACCAGGCGAGCGGCCCCGCGGAGAGGCCGATCCACGAGATCTCGTCGGTAGCGAAGAGCGGCGACGGCTTGGTGCGCGGGTCCATTTTCACATCACCCGCGGCACCAGGTAAATGACGGCATAAAT
>DASXGY010000430.1:0-2126 GCA_036488835.1 Acidobacteriaceae bacterium | reverse complement strand
GCAAACCCGCCTCGGCTCGTGGCAATCATGCCTTTTTGCGATACTGGGAGACGCCTATGGAAATACACCGGCGTCTCTGCTCGCTTGCGCTCGCTTCCCTGCTCATTGCCCTTCCTGTCATTCCCGCCAACGCATCGGCCTACGACGGCAAGCCGAAGCTGGTCGTGCTGGTGGTGATCGATCAGTTCCGCGAAGATTATCTGGAGCGCTATCGCGCAGACCTGAAGGCGCCGCATGGCTTCCAGCTGTTTCTGGATCACGGCGCGTATTTTCCTGATTGCTACTTTGACTACGCGAACACCAAGACCGCACCAGGACACGCGACGCTTGGCACCGGCGCCTATACGGACGGGCACGGCATCAACTCGAACGAATGGTGGGATCTGAGCCGCAACACCAAACGTCCCATCAGCTCGGTGGAGGACGATCGCTACAAACTGGTCGGACTGCTTACCGCAGGCAGTGAAGAGGGCGACTCGCCGCGCAATGAACATGCCTCCACGCTGGGCGATGAGCTGCGCCTGGCGACGCTAGGCCAGTCGAAGGTCTTCGGCATCTCGCTGAAGGACCGTGCAGCGATTCTGACCGTGGGCCACTCTGCTAACGCAGCCTATTGGGTCGATGCGAAGAGCGGTGCCTTCGTGACCTCCACCTACTACCAGAACGCGCTGCCGGACTGGGCCACCACCTTCAACGCCGGCCCGCGCGCGCAGCAGGCGCTGGATGAGGCGCACGGCGACTCGCAGAAGAGCTTTTTCGAGCAGGTAGATGTTTCGCCTGCGGGGAACGATTACGAGCTCGACTTTGCCCGCGCGCTGATCACGGGCGAGCAACTCGGACATCATCCGACGACCGACATGCTGACCATCTCACTCTCGGCGAATGACGGCCTGGGGCACCGCGTGGGACCCGACGCGCCGGAGATGCACAACATGGTGGAGCAGCTCGACCGACAGCTCGATGGCTTCTTCGCCTGGCTCGACCAGAATGTCGATGGCGGTCTGGCGAACGTGTGGATCGCACTCTCTGCCGACCATGGCGTCGCATCCACGCCGGAGCAGGCGGCGTCGCTGGGCATGGATGCGGCCACGTGGGATATTCCCAAACTCATCGCCGGTCTCAACGACGCGATGAACGGCAAGTTCTCCCCGGGCGAGAAGATCGACTACCTGCTCACACATCAGGAACTGCCGTATATCCAGCTCAACCAGCCGGCCTTTGAGCACGCCGGCATCAATGAGCAGGAGGCGGAAGATGCCATCGTAGCGGCGCTGCCCGCGGTAATACAAAGCCTGCCGGCCCAGCCTTCGGTGCATACTCCCATAGGAACGCCGCCACCCATCGTGCAAGCGCCGGCGAAGCCCGAGCCGCATACACGCCAGTCGCGCGCCGCCGCGGCGCGTCAAGCAAAGCAGGAGGCCGAGCAGCCTCCGCCACCTCCGGCATCCCCACAGCCGCTGCAGCCGCCGGCAAGCAAGCTGGCACCGCATCCCTCGGTAGTCGGGGTCTACACGCGCACGCAGCTTGCCTCCGGGGCACTGCCGCCCGATGAATTTGGCGGGCTCATCGCGCATAGCTACAGCCCCAACGGCGGTTGGTACGTGATGCTGATTCCGCCGGCCTATCAGATGAATGGCAATGCCGCGGGCACCGGCACCACCCACTTCAGCGCCTGGTCCTATGACCGGCATGTGCCGCTGGGCTTCTATGGCGCGCCGTTCCAGCCTGGCATCTACTACGGGCGGGTAGAGCCGGTGGACTTCGCGGCAACCTTCGCCGCATTGCTGGGGGTGAACCAGCCCTCTGCCTCGATCGGGCATATCCTGACCCAGGCTCTCAAGCCGACTGCCCCCACGCCGGAGGCTCCGCTGACGCCAAAGACCACGCATCGCACGCGCCGCAGTACCCCCAGCGAAAAGAGCACCGCACCCGAGGTACCCGGGACCAGCCCGACAGGGACCAGCAGTCCGGGAAGCGAAACTCCGGGAAGCGTGACACCACCGTGAAGCCCGATATGCGGGTACGGCTCTGCGGCCTGGAACTGCGCAACCCGGTTATTGCGGCCTCCGGCACCTTCGGCTACGGCATCGAATTTGAGGAGATCCTGTCGCTGGACAAGATCGGCG
>DASXGY010000414.1:0-3850 GCA_036488835.1 Acidobacteriaceae bacterium | reverse complement strand
GAGAAGTCCGTGGTGACGACCAGCTCTTCGCCGCGCCGCACCGCCAGCACGGCAGCATCATCGCCAATACCGACGCGCAGGCCGCCTTTCGCACTGCCGCGCGCCGAATGTCTCGCCACGCGCGCACGCACCGCTCTCAGGATGTCGCGCTCCCGCTCGCCCACCCGAACAGCTTACCCGCACAAGCAGCAAGAGGCAGGCAACAGCATTTCTGCCGTCACCTGCCTCTCGCGTTTTTTGAGTTGCCGACTACTTACTCGCGCAGATCGAAGCGATCCAGATTGGTCACCTTCGTCCAGGCAGCTACGAAGTCGTCGACGAACTTCTTCTTCGCATCCTCGCTGGCGTAGACCTCGGCCAAAGCGCGCAACACCGAGCTCGAGCCGAAGACAAGGTCGACCCGCGTACCAGTCCACTTCAGCTTGCCGGTCTTGCGGTCATGCCCTTCGAACGCCTCCCTGGTATCGGAGACCGGCTTCCACTGCGTGTCCATGCCCAGCAGTTTCACGAAGAAGTCGTTGGTCAACACGCCCGGCCGGTCCGTGAATATACCGTGCTTGTTCCCATCGGTGTTGATGTTGATTGCGCGCAGACCTCCGACCAGCACTGTCATCTCCGGCGCGGTCAGGGTCAGCAGTTGCGCCTTGTCGATCAGCCCTACCTCCGCGGGCACCGTAACTCCGGCCTTCCGGTAGTTGCGGAAGCCGTCAGCGAGCGGCTCAAGGACGTTGTAGGCAGCGACGTCGGTCTGCTCCTGCGAGGCGTCCGTGCGGCCGGGCGTAAACGGCACTTTCACCTCGTGGCCGGCCGCCTTCGCGGCCTGCTCCACACCGGCGTTCCCGGCCAGCACGATCAGATCGGCCAGCGAGACTTTCTTGCCGCCACCCGCGCTCTTGTTGAACTCCGACTGGATGCCTTCCAGGACTTTGAGCACCTTGGCCAGTTGCGCCGGCTGGTTTACCTCCCAATCCTTCGCCGGAGCAAGACGGATGCGGGCGCCATTCGCGCCGCCCCGCTTGTCGCCGCCGCGAAAAGTCGAGGCCGAGGCCCACGCGGTGCCGACAAGTTCGGAGA
Organism: Acidobacteriaceae bacterium; assembly: GCA_036488835.1. Classification (GTDB taxonomy): domain Bacteria; phylum Acidobacteriota; class Terriglobia; order Terriglobales; family Acidobacteriaceae; genus KBS-83. The sequence continues at coordinate 2,776 of DASXGY010000414.1, read as the reverse complement.
CCGTCAGGCCCGAGGCCAGCGCTTTGGTCTTGAGCGCCGCAACATCTGCATCGTCAATCAGCGGATGGTCGACATCGGGCACCGGGTCCTGCCAGATCAGTACTTCCTTCGGCACCTCCGGTCCCAGATAGCGCGAGCGCGGGCCCATATCACGATGGGTCAGCTTGAACCAGGAGCGGGCGAAGGCATCGGCGAAAGCCTGCGGATGCTCCAGAAAACGACGCGATATCTTCTCGTAGAGCGGGTCGACGCGGAGCGACAGGTCGGTAGTCAGCATCGTAGGCTTGTGCTTCTTCGACGAATCGTACGCGTCGGGGATGGTGGCCGGAGCGTCCTTGGCCTCCCACTGGATAGCGCCCGCCGGGCTCTTGGTCTGCACCCACTCGAACTTGAAGAGGTTTTCGAAGAAGAAATTACTCCACTGCGCCGGAGTCTGTGTCCACGTGACTTCCAGGCCGCTGCCGACGGCGTCCTTGCCGCTGCCGGTGCCATAGTTGCTTACCCAGCCCAGGCCCTGCGATTCCATGTCGGCGGCTTCCGGCTCCGAGCCCTTGTGCGACTCCGGCGCGGCGCCGTGAGTCTTGCCGAAGGTGTGGCCACCGGCGATCAGCGCGACCGTTTCCTCGTCGTTCATCGCCATGCGGGCGAAGGTCTCACGGATGAATCCGGCGGCGGAGATGGGATCGCCATTAGCATCTGGCCCTTGCGGATTGACGTAGATCAGTCCCATCTCGGTGGCGCCGAGATGCTGCTCGAATTTCTCAAGAGGCCGGTGGGCCAGCCACGCGGTTTCGGTGCCCCAGCTCACATCCATGTCGGGCTCCCAGGTGTCTTCGCGGCCGGCAGCAAAGCCAAAGGTGCGAAAGCCCATGTTCTCGAGCGCCACGTTGCCGGTAAGGATCAGCAGATCGGCCCAGGAAATCTTCTGTCCGTACTTCTGCTTGATCGGCCACAACAGGCGGCGCGATTTGTCGATGTTCACGTTGTCCGGCCAGCTGTTGAGCGGCGCGAAGCGCTGCTGCCCGCGTCCGCCGCCGCCGCGACCATCGCTCAAGCGATAGGTGCCGGCAGAGTGCCAGGACATGCGGATGAATTGCGGGCCATAGTTGCCGAAGTCCGCCGGCCACCACTCCTGCGAGTCGGTCATCAGCTTGCGCAGGTCGTTCTTCAGCGCTTCGTAGTCGAGCTTCTTGAATTCCTCACGGTAGTTAAACGCCGGCGCCAGCGGATCGGATTTGGACGAGTGCTGGTTCAGCAGGTCAACGCGCAGCGTATTTGGCCACCAGCTGCGATTCTCGGTAACAGGTTTGGAGGCGTGACCCGGAAACGGGCATTTGGCTTCAGTTGCCGTTGTTGCCATTTGGAGAGCTCCTCTTTAAACAGAACTTACTTAACAAGAATAATTATTGTCTTTCGCGCTGGCAAACTCCTGCCTGTGGACTGCCTCAGCTGCGATGCAGTGCTGCTACAGATAATCGATCAGGTAATAGTTTTGTCGTAACCCAAAACCCATCGCCTATTGTTCGCCTATACAACTTCGGTCAGGTTGCTCTCGTCTTTCCCACTTTGGTAGGGTGAGAATGCGTTCCAGCAAACAGCATTCGCATTAGCGTAATATTCGCGAACCCCCGGAACGAACCCAGTGATCGCGAAAGGAGGTGCCCTGTGCGCAAAACCTACTACATCATCTTTGTCGCTCGTGAAGACGATGGACGCCTCCGCAAAATCCCGGTTCCGCTGCACTACGCGTACGTCTTTGTCGCCGCTGCCGTCGTCGGCCTCTTCACCATCACCGGCATGGCCGGCTCCTATGGACGCATGCTGCTGAAGACCGCCCACTACAACCAGGTCCGCTCCGAGAAGGAAACCCTGCGCCACGACTACCTGCACATGCAGCAGGTGGCCAAGGAAAAGGACGTCCAGGTAGCGTCGCTTGGCTCTCTCGCCAGTGAAGTCACCGCGCTCTACGGCCTGCGCCAGGGCCACACCAGCAAAGCCAGCACAGATCCGGTCGCCGCCCCCATGATGGACGCGACGGACGCGACCGCCGACTCCAGCGACTATCTCAACACCCTCGATCAGCTCACCGCCCTGCGCAGCTCCGCCCTGTCCGGCCACATGCGCCGCGCCCTTGAGCCCGCCTTCGGCTTCGGCGACAGCGCCGACTGGGGCAGCTCCGCAGACCTGCCCACCCTCTGGCCCGTCGAAGGCCCCATCACCAGCTCCTTCGGCGAGCGTCTGGATCCCATCAACGGCGAAGGCGCTTTCCACAAGGGCATCGATATCTCAGCCAACATGGGTGAGCCCATTCGCGCTCCCGCCGACGGCACCGTCCTGATGGCGGGCCCCGCCAGCGGTTACGGGCAGGAGGTCATGCTCGACCACGGTCACGGCATCCATACTGTCTACGGCCACCTCTCCGGATTCGCCGTCACTGCAGGTCAGGACGTCCATCGCGGCGAAATCATCGGCTATGTCGGCAGCGAAGGCCGCTCCACCGGTCCGCACCTGCACTATGAGGTGCGCATCCACGACACCGCGGTCAACCCGCACAAGTACATGCGCGAGACCATGCAGGAGTTTGCCTCCAGCAAGCCCGCCAGCAACGGCACCAGCGCAGGCATGATGTAGTCCTTAGCGCGATGCAGCTTCTCGACCGGCCTGCCTCTCGGCAGGCCGCGTGTTTTTGGGGATGACGCGAGACATCGTCTCAAGGCCGCGAGGCAACTGGAATAACGGCGACTCTCACGATGGTGCATGAGACCTTCTTGTCATT
>DASXGY010000395.1:0-1501 GCA_036488835.1 Acidobacteriaceae bacterium | reverse complement strand
CTTACGATTCTGCCTCCTGCCGCAGCGGCGTGGGCTGCGCGTGCGGCACTGCGGCCGGGGGGTGACCCAGCCGGTGATCGTGCATCACGGAACGATTGCTCACCACCGTCGAAATGGCGTGTTTGAAGATCAACTGTTCCTGACTATTGTTTTCAAGCAGAACCGAATACTTGTCGAAGGAGCGGATCCTGCCGGTCAGCTTCACTCCGCTGACTAGATAGATGGTGATAGGGGTCTTGTCCTTGCGGACCGTATTCAGAAAAGTGTCTTGAATATTTTGTGCCGGCTTACTATCCATGGTGCCGATCTCCGATGCCTGGCGGCGACTGTTTTTTCTCTTCGTTCAACCAATACCGTGCAGCGCTTGCAAAGTGAAGCCATTTGCGCTCGTTGCATGGCAGTGTGACATTGCCATCAAAAAGTCATACCCGCCGGAACCGCCCGCAAAATTAGCCGGGACAGAACTCCGGTCAGACACGTGTGTCGGATGCAGAAAATGTGCCCGGGGTTGCGATAGGCTTCTCTGGTGATCCCGGTGCACAACGTTACCACGTCTCAGCCTTCTTCGGCCGCCTCCGGCGACCTGGCCCCGCTCCCCGTCCCCCTGCTCGATTTCGCCCGGGAATATGCCGAGATCGGTCCCGAAGTGATGGCAGCGGTAGAAGCCGTCTTCTGCAGCCAGCGCTTCATCCTGGGCCCGGAGGTGGCCGAGTTCGAGCAGGCGGCCGCCCGGCGCTGCGGAGTAACGGAGGCCGTCGGCTGTGCCTCGGGAACGGACGCGTTGTGGCTGGCCCTAGCGGCAACAGGCGTTCAGCCAGGCGATCGCGTCCTGACCACTGCTTTCTCCTTCTTCGCAACTGCCAGCGCCATCCTGCGGCTGGGCGCGACCCCGGTGTTCGCCGACATAGATCCGCGCACTTGCAACCTTGCCCCAAAGGCAGCCGCGGCGGCATTGGAGAAGCACCCTGCCACCCGCGCCATCCTGCCGGTGCATCTCTACGGCCAGTGTGCCGACTGGACCGCCCTGACGCATGCTGCAGAGGCCTACGATTGCATGCTGATCGAAGACGCCGCGCAGGCCTTTGGAGCGCGCTGGACAGGTGTTTCTGCCGGAGCGCTCGGAGCGGCCGCCGCATTCAGCTTTTATCCCACAAAAAATCTCAGTGCCGCCGGAGAAGCGGGTATGGTCACCACCGCCAACGCGGCCGTTGCGCGTCGGGTGCGCAGCCTCCGCGCCCACGGCATGGAGGTCCGCTACTACCACGAGGAGATTGGCTGGAACAGCCGGCTGGACAGCCTGCAGGCCGCCGTACTGCTGGTAAAGCTGCGTCACGTGGAAGAGTGGAACGAGCGCCGCCGTGCCCTGGCCGTGCGCTATGGCGAGCTATTCACCGCCGCCGGAATCGTCGAGCCCGGGCCCTACCCAGATCGTGGCCTGGTACTGCCCTGGGTTGACCCTCGCGCCCATCATGTCTTCCATCAGTACGTCATTCGCGTGGCG
>DASXGY010000368.1:0-5328 GCA_036488835.1 Acidobacteriaceae bacterium | reverse complement strand
GTCGCGCTCGATATCGAGATACATCTGCTCCACCTTTGGCGGAGGCGGATTGTCGCTGCCGTTCAGCCACACCAACAAACTGGGATGGCTGCGGATGCGCAGCATCTGCGCGCGCAGTGACGCCGCAGCGACCGTGTAGTTCTCCGGCGTCCATTGTGGCCACTGCTCCCAACGGTCACAGCAGCACCAGCCCGCAATCACCAGGATGCCCTGCTCGTCGGCCAGGCGATAGAACGCATCCGTCTCGAGCTTGCCCTCCAGGCGAATCGCATTCAGATGCAGGTCGCGCACCATCTCAAACTGCTGCTCCAGCTGTTGCAGTTTCTCACGCAGCAGCATGTCACCGGACCAGCCTCCACCACGCACCAGCACCGGCTTGCCATTCACGCGAAAGAGTCGGGCGCCCGTGCCGGTCAGCTCGGAGGTGATCTCGCGAATCCCCACACGGGCAACAGCCTCATCTGACGCACTGCCATCCGCCTGAAAGCTCATCCGCAGTGTCTCTAGATGGGGCTCTCCCATCTGGTAGGGCCACCACAGCGGCGGATGCGCCACCCGCAGCTGCGGAAATTGCTCCGGGGCAAAGACAACGGTGCGACTCTCGCCGGCAGCGAGCACCACCGGCTGTTCCGCCTTCCCGCCCAGTAGCCCAATCGATGCGACGCCGCGCACCACCTGCGCACTCGCGTTATGGATTTCCCCAAACACCGTCAGCTCGGCGACATCCGAAGGACTCGACAGATGCGTCACTACCATTGGCGACCGCACACTTACGGGTCCGCTTGTGTAAAGGGCAACATCTCCTGTCAGCCCCATGTCTTTGTCCGGCGGACACGGACTCCAATCCACCCAGTTGATCGCGAGGTCCTGCTCCGTCGGCGCGAATGTCTCGACCGCGATCGCGTTCTCCGCGCCTGGCTTAAGCAGTCGCGTCACATCGAACTCATAAGTGCGATACGCGCCCGCAACGTCGCTCGACACTGCCAACTGCTGGCCATTCACCCAGATATTCGCGCGATAATTGATGCCGCCGAAGCGGAGCCACAGAATCTTGCCGCGCGCTGCGGCGGGCACGGCAAAGCGCGTGCGATACCACCACGGGCAGGCGTACGGGCTGCTCACCGACATCGGCAACCTCGAAAAGATTTTGCCGATCGGATAGTCCGTACCGGGAATCGCTCGAAGGTTGCGCGCAAAGTAGGGATCGCGAAATTCGCCTCCAGCTACCTGCGCAGCCAACACGGTGGAAGGCACGACCGTCGCTCTCCATCCCTGCGCGGCTTTGTAGGAGGCTGATGACAGTTGTTCGCCGTTCGCGGACACGTCACATCCGGAGGCGAGCCACCACCCCTCATGTAACCGCAGCAGAGGTCCAGCCGCCTGCTGCGCGTGTCCTGATGAACCGCTCAGAAAGATGAGGATGAAAAGTGCACAGCTCAACCAGCAAACAGACTTAGTCCTGCTCAACCGGCCGATGGCTGCGTGTCGACGTTTTCCTGTAGCGCGCGTGTGAAGTATGGGATGCAAAGATTCAACCCCTCTCGCAATTGCACTTTGGGCTCCCAGCCTAGCATTGTGCGGGCGCGAGTGATGTCCGGGCGGCGCCGCGCTGGATCATCCACCGGCAATGCCAGGTTGCGCACCGTGCTCTTGGAGTTAGTCACTCCTATCACCTCACGCGCGCAATCGGCAATGCTCCATTCTTCGGGGTTGCCGATGTTAACCGGCTCGTACTCGTCGCTGGCCGCCAGGCGCACGATCCCATCGATCAAATCAGTCACGTAGCAGAACGACCGCGTCTGCGAGCCGTCGCCATAGATGGTCAGGTCCTCACCACGTAACGCTTGCATCAGAAAGTTCGAAATCACCCGGCCATCACTGGGCTGCAGTCGCGGTCCATAAGTATTGAAGATGCGCGCCATCCGCGTGTTCACGCCGCGGTACCGGTGGTACGCCATCACCGTCGCTTCGGCAAAGCGCTTCGCCTCGTCGTAGACCGAGCGCGGCCCGATCGGGTTCACATTGCCCCAATAACTCTCCGGCTGCGGGTGTATCTCGGGATCGCCATAGCACTCCGATGTGGACGCATGCAGATACAGCGAGCGATAGCGGCGCGCGATGTCGAGTGTGTTGAAGACGCCGTAAGCACCCACCCGCAGCGTCTCCACACCCAACCGCATGTAGTCGGCGGGACTTGCCGGGGACGCCAAGTTGTAGATCACATCCACCTGCCCGGGTTCGAAGGGCTGGCAGATATCGCGTTCCAGCAACGAAAAGCGCGGCTCGCCCTGCAGATGCTCCAGGTTCGCCAGCCGTCCGGTGGCCAGGTTGTCGACCCCGATGACCGTGTGTCCATCCGCCACCAGCAAGTCGGTCAGGTGCGAACCCAGGAAGCCCGCCGCGCCGGTGACCAGGATTCGCATCTTCTTCAAAGCCCGCCGCTCCTCGAACGAAACTTCCCGCAGATTTCGCCTTCGATCACCGTAGGGTGCGAGCCCCCGCGGTCTCGCGCGCAGGATACACGGCGGGCCGCCCGACGCTGAGATAGGTGAAGCCGCGCTCCAGCATCTCACGCGGATCGTATAGATTTCTTCCGTCGATCACGATCGGGTAGCGCAGCAGTGTCTGCAGCTTTTCCAGATCAATCTCGCCGAACTGTGCCCAATCGCTCAGGATCAGCAGCGCATCTGCCCCCGTCACCGCCGCGTAGAGTTCCTCCGCATATTGCAGCGACGGGCTCGGAGGTAACTCGGCCTTGGCCCGCTCCGTTGCTGCCGGATCGAAGGCCACAATGGTGCAGCCTTCTGCCAGTAGCATGCGAATGATGTCGAATGCCGGCGATTCGCGCACATCGTCCGTGCCGCCCTTGAACGCCAATCCCAGCACCGCGAGCCGCTTGCCGCGGAAGGTCCACAGGGCAGACCGGACTTTGTTGAAGAAGCGCCGCTTCTGTTCGTCGTTAATCTTCTCCACTTCGGACAAAATGCCGAAATCGACGCTCAACTGTTCCGCGACATAGCGAAAGGCCGCCACATCCTTGGGGAAACACGAGCCGCCGTAGCCAATGCCGGCACGCAGAAACTGACTGCCGATGCGCTTGTCCAGTCCTATGCCGCGCGCGACCTCTTCCACGTTCGCGTCTACCGCCTCGCACACATTCGCCACCGCGTTGATGAAGGAAATCTTCATCGCCAGGAAGGCGTTCGACGCATGCTTGATCAATTCCGCCGCCTTGGTGGAGGTCAGCAGCAGCGGTGGGGGATCGGCGATGGTGCGTTGCCCGATGATGGCGTGCTCGCTGCGGTAGTACTCGCCCGAGGTCAGCGGCGCATAGATCGCCTTCAGAACATCGGCTGCCTGTTCGCTGTCCGCGCCAATGACGATGCGGTCCGGATGCACAAAGTCCGAGACTGCCGTCCCCTCCCGCAGAAACTCCGGATTCGATGCCACGTCGAAGTTCGTGCTCGAAGTCCCGTTGCGCTCCACTACCCGACGGATCCACTCGTTCGTATACACCGGGACTGTGCTCTTCTCGACGATCACCTTGTAGCTGTCGATCGAGCGCGCAATCTGCGTCGCCACCGCATCTACATACGAGAGGTCCGCGTTCCCGGAGTCCGACTGGGGCGTCCCTACCGCGATGAAGATGGCCTCTGCCTCCCGCGCGGCTGAGGGCAGATCCGTGGTGAACTGCAGGCGCGTGTTGCGGTGCCGGGCAAGAAGCTCGGCCAGAAATTCCTCGTGGATCGGAACTTCTCCCGCCCGCAGCGTTGCGACCTTCTGCTCGTCGTTATCCACGCAGACTACGGAGTGGCCGATCTCCGCAAAACACACCGCCGCCACCAGGCCCACATAGCCAGACCCCACCACTGCTATCGACACCGGCTTCGCAGTCACTGCTCTTGTCTCTCCATGATGTTTATCTGCTGACCCCCAAAGTATACCGTGATGAATTCGCACTTCCCGCTCAACCGGCAATGCTCATCCCCTGTGCATGGGCGCTGCACCGATCACCTCGCGATAGAGGGCCTCGCACTGCTCCAGCATCCGTTCCATCGTGTACGACGCCGCATTTTGCAAACCGTCGGCGCGTATTCGTGTCGTGTCGCGCAACGCATCGGCAATCGTTCGAGCCGCTGCCTCCGGCTTTGCGGGGTTGATCAGAATTGCGGCGTCCCCTGCTACTTCGTTCATCGGCCGCCGGTCGGTGGTTATCACAGGACATCCGCAGGCCTGCGCCTCCAGAATCGGCCAGCCAAATCCCTCTTCCAACGAAGGGAACAGCGTCGCCAGGGCACAACTGTAAAGCACCTGAAGATGCTCATTACTCAGACCGACTGCTTCGACGAGTGCATCGTGGAGTCCATGCTTCTCCGCTATCGCGCGCAGTCCCGGGCTCATCTGGGGGCCGGCCATCACCAGTCGCGCCTCCGCGTACCCGGGCAACTTGCGCATTTCGGCCAGAATCTCGATCGCCGCCCCGCGGTTCTTGTACCAGTGGTTTCCGCCGACATGTAGAAAGTACCGCTCATCCGCCCGGAGCCCGGCCGAAGCAAGCAGCGATGCAGGCGCGCCAGCGCAGAAGGGCCGGTATGGCCAGTGCAGCGCATTGGGAATCACGTGCAGCCGCTTCTGTGGTATTGCGAGATGCTGCCGTAGGTCGTCCCGCGTCTTTGCAGATACGCATAGAATCGCAGGCGACTGGCGCAAGCCGCGCGCAATCAGCCGCTGAAAGATCCGTCCGGTCAAGCTGACACGGTTCTCCGGAAAATGACCCATCGCGCTGCGGATCCCAAGCAGATCGTGACAAGTGACAACATGTGGCGTCCGCGCCAGTCCAGCCACATACATGGCATTCGAGTGATCGCACAAATGAACAACATCGACAGTAGCGGCGGCGCGCCGCAGCTCACGCCGGAAGAGAAGAAATTTATCTGCGTAGCCCAGCCACTTGAATAGCGGTGAGTTCTCCCGAACGCGCGTGACCAGGACGGCAGACGGCCGCAGCAGCCGAACGTCATGCCCCCGCGCGCGCAAACCGCTCTCCAGCATGGAGGCGTAAATCTGCATGCTGTCCTGGCGATCCGGCACATAGTTGCCGACCAGTAGTACCTTCATCGCTCGGTCACCGGACGGATGGAGTGGCGATCAGCCAGAGTCACCGCCGCGACGCACCTCGCGCGGCTTGATGAGCTTGCATGGGTTCCCGGCCGCTACTGTCCACGGCGGAACATCCCGCAGAACAACCGACCGCGCACCCACCACACTACCCTCCCCAATCGTCACTCCGGGAGCGACAAAGGCTCCTGCCGCGATCCAGGCCTGCGC
>DASXGY010000338.1:0-6230 GCA_036488835.1 Acidobacteriaceae bacterium | reverse complement strand
TCGATCGGCGTCGCCGGCACCAGCGCCGCATACGGCGGACTCTTCAGCCGCGGCGCCTCCCATCGCATGCGCGCCTCGATCTCATGCAGTGTCACCCGATCCATCGGCATGTCCACCGCGGGCGATTGCGAGGTCAGCGCCGCGGCCGCCAGGATCGCCGTGAACCCCAGCGCCACCTCCACCTCTGCGAATCGCCGCAACCGCGTAAGCAATCGCAGCGGAGCACGCTCCACCTCGCGTGCCACATACCAGTTCGCCGCGCCCAGCATCAGGATCAGCAGCATCAAGTACGACTTCACCATCACCAGCACGCCGTACGTTGTGCCATACAGCCCGGAAAAGGACGCGACATAAAACCACGCCAGCCCAATCCCCGCGCCCAGCAGCACCGCCGCCGACACCATCGCCATGCGCGAGAAGCGCGCCACCACGTGCCGCGCCACAGCAATGTCCTCGGTCCGCTTCAGCGTGATAATCAAAAACGGCATCGCGCCAATCCATGCCGCCGACCCCAGATGGTGCAGCGCGGTAAACGCCGTCAACACCACGCGGTGATCCATGCGCGAAACCGCATGGCTCAGCGAAACCACCGATCCCATCAGCGCGAAAGCAGCAACCACCATCGCCGCCTGCACCCAGATAGACATTCTGCTTGGAGAGAATCGCGCCAGCAGCAACAGCACCAGCGCGCAGAACGCGGCACTTGCTTCGGCAATCAGCGGTCCGCCGCTCAAGGCACTCGCCGCCGTCATCCCGGAGTTGCCGATCACCAGCGATGTCTCCACCGCAACCGTCGCAATCTCCGCCAGGAACATCGCCAGCGCAGCCCATTCGATGCCGCGCCGGCACGCGCGCCGTGCGCGCGCGTCCGATCCGCCTGGCACCCCCACGACCACCAGGAAGAGCACGCCGCCCACCAGCAGCGCCTCCAGCGACAGCGTCGCCGCATGCAGCAGCACGGACAGCAGATCGAAATCGTTGAGCAGCCAGATCAAGCCGTGAGCCTGCTATGGTCCGGCGGCACGGAAGGCCGCCCTCCCGTTTCCATCAGCCCACGCACGTTGACATCACACAACGCGGAACCATTCCTCGCGTCGACATCTGACAACGCGAAACTCCCTCGCGTTGTCATCAGGCAACGCGAAATTCCACCGTCCCGCGCGTGATGTGCCCGTCCGTCGCCATCACCTGCCACTCCAGCTTGTACGCGCCCGCCGTCCCCATCGGCGCCTTCGCCACCAGCAGGTTCGGCGCGGCATGCGCATCCACTGCCAGCGACTGCTCCTTGCCATCCGGCCCCACCAGGTGGAGCGACGAGTGCGCCACATCGATGCGTGAGTTGTAGGTGAGCGTGACGTTCACCACCCCGCCCGCCGTCACCGTCGCGCCTTGCGCAGGTGAAGACTTCACCAGCACGGCATGCGCAAACGCCGCGTGCGGAAGCAGGAAGAGAAGCGCAATAGCAAGCGCCACAACGCTCACTCGCTGACGGAAGCCGAGGTCCCTACGCCTAACCAAAGCATTGTTCATAACATCAATGAAAGCACACGCAGGGCCGCTCGGAAAGCAGCCAGACATCATCGTTACATTCTCGTGACACGATGGTTAGACCGAAGCAGCTCGCTCCGAGTGCCCGCTCAGCTCCGTAGCCCGCGCCTCCGCATACGCCGCCGCGCCAATCAGCGCCGCCCGGCTCTCCAGAATCACGCGCACCGGCGTCTGCACCAGCAGATCGCTCAGCCGGCCTTTGTCCGTGAAGGCCTTCATGAAGGTGCCATCCTCAAGCTTCTTCAAAATCTTCGGAGCAATGCCACCGCCCACGTACACGCCGCCCGTCGCCAGCACCTTCAGCGCCAGATTCCCCGCCTCGGCTCCATACGCACCCACCACAATGTCCAGTGTCTTCGCACAGAGGTCGTTCTTCCCAGACTCGCCGAGCTCGCCGATCACCGCGTTCGGATCCTCGGTCGCCATACGCTCCCGCAGCCACGCCGGCTCATCCATCTTCCGCTCGTCGCGCAGAAACTCGTAGACGTCCTTGATCCCCACGCCCGCAATCACACGCTCATAGCTCACGCGGCCGCCCAGCTTCTTCTGCAAATGGCGCAGCAGGTCGATCTCGTCCTCGTTTCGCGCAGCAAAATCGCAATGGCCGCCCTCGGATGCCATCGGAATATGCCGCTTGCCGTTCCACACCAGGAACGCCTCGCCCAGCCCCGTGCCCGCGGAGATCAGCGCGCGACTCCCCGCCGAGCTCGGATCACCCGCGCTCAGCGTAAAAATTTGCTCCGCCTTCAGCTCAGGAATCCCATAGCCGTTCGCTTCAAGATCGTTGATCAGGAACACATGGTCGATACACAGATCGAGCGACAGCTTGCGGCTGTCCAAGGTCCACGGCAAATTCGTCAGCCGTAGCACGCCATGCCGCACCGGCCCGGGCACGCCAAAGCACGCAGCGGAGATCTTTCCCTCCTGCTGATACTCCGCCAGGAACTCCTTCACGATCGCTTCCAGGCCCGGATAATCCTTCGCCGGATAGCGCTTCTCCGCCGCATGGTGCAGGTTACCGCTCTGAAAATCGAATAGCGCGAGTGCGACCTTCGTTCCGCCGACATCGCCAGCCAGAATCAATGGGAAACCTCCAGCACACCCACGCCCTCCGCGTTCGGCCTGGGAAGCAGCGCCGCCGCATCACGGTCCAGCAGCAGCGTCAGCCGCCCCGACGCCGGACGAATCAACTGCGAGGGAAGCGCTTCGGGATCGTATCCGCCCATAAACACCCGGCGCAAGGTCTCCGCCTTCGCCGCTCCCTTCAGCAGGAACGAAACATCCTGCCCCTGATTGATCACCGGCCACGTCAGCGTCAGCCGCCAGGTATCCTTCTGCGGCACCTGGTTGGCCACAGCGATGCGTCCCAGCTCGTGCAGCGCCGCGGTATGCGGAAACAGTGACGCCGTGTGCCCGTCGTCGCCCATGCCGAGCGAAACCAGCTGGAACTGCGGCATCTGCGCGCCCTCCAGCCGAAACGCTGCACGGATCGCCGACTCATACTTAGCCGCCGCCTCCTCCGGATTGAGCTCGCCCTGGATGCGATACACCTGCGACGGCTCGATCGGTACCTTGTCCAGCAGCGCCGCCTTCGCCATCCCGTAGTTGCTCTCCTTGTTGTCGGGCGGCACGCTGCGCTCGTCCACAAAGAAAAATCCCAGCCGCTCCCACGGCACCAGCGCACGGTACGGCTTCGAATCATCCGCCAGCAGATCGAAGATCGCCTTGGGCGTCGTCCCGCCGGAAAACGCCACGTTCACATTCTTGGCGACATCGATGCTGTTCGCGAACTCGGCCATCTTGTTGGCGTAGTAGGCAGCCGCCCCTTCGGCGAAGGCGGCGCCGTTCTCAAAGACTCGATATGTAACCGTCACTGGTTTCGGCACGTTCCTTACTCCTTGCGCCACTCGCGGCCATCGCGCCGCAGCAGTTCGTCCGCAGCCTTCGGTCCCCAGGTGCCGGCTGCATAATTCGGAAAGCCGGTCGGCTTCCAATCCGCCCACTGCTGCAACAGCGGCGTCAGCAGCGACCAGGTCGCTTCCACGCCCTCGCGATGCGCAAACAGCGTTCCGTCGCCGATCATCGCATCCAGCAGCAGCCGCTCGTAGCCATTCGCCGAGTTGGTGCCGAAGGCCTCCGCGTAGTTGAAGTTCATGATCACCGGACACACTTCCATATTCGGGCTCGGCACCTTCGCGCCGAAGCGCAGCGAAATGCCCTCGTCCGGCTGGATGCGCATGCTGATGATGTTCGGCTGAATATCGCTGCAGCTACCCGACAGATCCTTGAAAAGCAACTGCGGTGGTTGCTTGAACTGGATCGCAATCTCGGTCGAGCGCTTGGCCAGCCGCTTTCCCGCCCGGATATAGAACGGAACCCCCGCCCAGCGCCAGTTTTCAATAGTCAGCCGCAGCGCAGCGTAGGTCTCGGTGCTCGACTTCGGATCCACGCGATCTTCCTGCCGGTAGCCCTTCACTTCCACGCCGTTCACCTTGCCCGGCCCATACTGCCCGCGCACCGTGTCTTCCACGTTGATCGGCTGGATCGCCTTCCATACCTTGATCTTCTCCCGCCGCAGCGCCTCCGCGCCGAAGGAGATCGGCGGCTCCATCGCAACAAACGACAGCAGCTCCATCACATGGTTCTGGATCACGTCGCGCAGTGCGCCCGCACTCTCGTAAAACGGCCCGCGCCCCTCGATGCCGATCTCTTCCGCCGCCGTAATTTGCACGTGATCGACATAGTTACGATTCCACACCGGCTCGAAGATCCCGTTCGCGAAACGGAACACCAAAATGTTCTGCACCGTCTCCTTGCCCAGGTAGTGGTCGATGCGGAAAACCTGCTCCTCGCGGAAGACTGCGTTCACGTCATCGTTCAGCTTGCGCGCCGATTCCAGGTCATGACCGAACGGCTTCTCGATGATGCAGTGCACCGTCCCCTGCTCCGGCTGCGCCATCTTGTGATTGCCTAGCTGCTCCATGATGTCGGCGAAGTACTCCGGCGCCACCGCCAGGTAGAACAGCCGATTGCCCTTCGTGCCGTGCTCCTGGTCAATCTGTTGCAGCGATTGCTTCAGCGAACCGTAGCCTTCGCTCTTGTCAAAGTCCATCTGGTGATAGCTCACCTTGCGCATGAACTCGTCCAGCTTCGGATCGCCATCCTTCACGCCGCCAAACTCCGTGATCCCGGCCCGCATATCTTTGGCAAAGCTGTCGCCCAGCGGCCGCCGTGCCACGCCCACCACCGCAAATTCCTTCGGCAGCAGGCCGCCCTGCTCCAGATGGAACAGCGCCGGCAGCAGCTTGCGTTTGGTCAGATCACCCGACGCACCGAAGATCACCACCACCGTCGGCTCCGGCGTACGCTCCTTTGACCGGCGTTCGTTCAGAGTCGTCAAATCCACCTGTGCATGTGTCACTGCTGCTGCCATCGCGTCCTCCTGTTGCTTTGCTCCCTATCTCACTTTTATTCGTCATCCCGACCGAAGCGGCAAAGCCGCGCAGTGGAGGGATCTGCTGTTTCTGCCCTAGCTCTTCTTCACCGCATGTCCGCCAAACTCATTGCGCATCACCGCCAGCATACGGTCGCTGAAGTTGTTCTCCTCGCGCGAACGAATGCGCCGGAGCATCGCTTCGGTAATCACCGCACCACATCCGCGTCGAAGTCGAAACCCACCACCGTATGACCGCCCTGGCGCAGCCGTGTCGCCATGTTGAAGCCCATCTTGCCCAGACCGATCAACCCCAGTTCCATCGCGTCTCCCGAACCCTATTTCCAGCTACTAAAAAGTCTTCGTCATTCCGACCGAAGCGGTGCAACCGCGTAGTGGAGGAATCTGCTGTTCACCCTCGACCTCGAGCATCGCCCAACTTCTCAACCCAACCGCACGCCCAGCGCGCCAAGCGCATTCTTCAACGCCTCTTCACCCTTGTACTGAATCGCGTGCATCCCCACCTCGGCCGCCGCTGCGCAGTTCTTCTCGCGATCGTCCACAAACGCGCACTCCTCCGGCCGGAAGTGCAGCATCTCCACTCCCGCGCGAAACATCCGCAGCTCCGGCTTGCGCATGCCGAGATACGCAGAGCAGAAAAATCCATCGAAGAACTGCGTCAGCCCGAAGCTCTCAATGCGGTAATCGTTCAGCGGGCCAGACTCGTTGTTCAGCATCGCCATCTTCAGCCCGTTCTTCTGGCGCAGCGCCGCGATCACGTTCTTCGCTCCGCCCGGCAGCCACTTCGACTGCTCGCGTAACGCCTGCAGAAACTGCGCCGGCGTAAAGCTCCGCTCTTTAAAGAAAACGGTCTGCTTCAGGAATTCGTCATCCGAGAGCTCGCCCCGCTCCCAACGGTCATTCGCTGCATCGTGCCTGGATTCGTATTCGTCGCGCGGAATCGAGAACTGCCCGAGCACACGCGCACGCTCCTCGTGATCCCATCCATTGGTCAGCAGCACACCGCCAATGTCCCAGTAGATTGCGCGTATTTCCGGCCTTGCGGATGCCATGTTTTCCGTATTCAGGAGGCTCGCGGTCCTCGTGCTGGTGCTGCCGTTCTTGTCTTCAAAATGACGCAAGGGCCGCCAGCGAAGCGGCCCCCATCATCTCGGAATTACCGCGTGCCCACCGGCTCCGGCGTGCCCTTCTTCGACGACGCCGTCTCCTTCTCGTACCTCTCCAGCAG
>DASXGY010000394.1:0-8837 GCA_036488835.1 Acidobacteriaceae bacterium | reverse complement strand
TTTTTGTGAGCGATCAGCTCCTGGTAGAGGGCGATGGTCTGGTCGGCGATGCTGGACCAGGCGAAGTGCTGCTCTACGCGCTTGCGGCCGGCCTCGCCCATGCGCTTGCAGGCGGCGGGGTCTTTGAGCAGCGTAGTGAGTTTCGCGGCGAGGTCGCGCGCGAACCGGTCGGGGTCGCTGGGAAAGCTGGTAACGGGGTCGTGCTGGAACCGGACGAGGTAGCCGGTCTCGCCATCGACCACGACTTCGAGGATGCCCCCGGTAGCGCTGGCGACGACCGGGGCGCGGCAGGCCATCGCTTCCAGATTGATGATGCCGAAGGGTTCGTAGACGGAGGGGCAGCAGAAGACCCGGGCATGGGAGTAGAGCTGGATGGTCTCGGCGCGGGTGACCATCTTCTCGATCCAGACGATGCGCGGGTTGTGGCGCCGGGCCTCGTCGACCTTGGCGCGCATCTCGGCGGCGATCTCCGGCGTGTCGGGTGCGCCGGCGCAGAGGACGATCTGCGTCTCCGGCGGAAGGTAGCGGATGGCGTCGACCAGATGGGTAACGCCCTTCTGGCGGGTGATGCGGCCGACGAAGAGGACGTAGGGAATGGCCGGGTCCACGCCGTACTGCCGAAGCGCGGTGGTGTCGGCAGTCTGCTGGTACTCATTCAGGTCGATGCCGTTGTAGATGACGTGGACGCGCTCGGCGGGCACGTCATAGGCGCGCAACACGTCGGCCTTGGTGCCGTTCGAGACGGCGATGATGGCATCGGCTTCGAGGATGGCGGTGCGCTCCATCCACGAACTCATCGCGTAGCCGGAACCGAGCTGCTCGGACTTCCAGGCGCGCAGCGGCTCGAGCGAATGTGTGGTGAGGACGAAGGGGATGTTGTAAAGCTTTTTCGCGAGGAAGCCGGCCATGGACACGTACCAGGTGTGGGTGTGGCAGATGTCGATGCCTTCGAGCGCCTTGACCTGGGTGAGGTTGAGGCTGAGGGCTTCGAGGGCGCCCTTGAACTTGCCGGTGGTGCCATGGGTGATCTCGTCCCAGGGCTCGGCGCCGCGCACGTGCAGGCGGCCCAGGTCGGCGTGCTGCTTGCCCCAGCAGTGGACTTCGACGTCGATCTTCTTTGCCAGCTCGCGGCTGAGGTAATCCACGTGGACGCCGGCGCCGCCGTAGATGTGCGGCGGAAATTCCTTGGTGAAGAGCGCTGCACGCATGCGTGTTCTCCTGACGGCCGAGTCAGGATAGGGCTTCGACGGAGACCGCGGCAAGCTGCAGGCGCGCCGATCTCTCTTCTGCGCGCTGAGCGACGCGCGTGAGCTGGCGGGCCTCCGCGCGTCGGAGGCGCAGGCCGAGGGTGGCCATGCGATGGCAGCGCAGGCAGAGCGTGCGCAGGTTGGAGAGGTCGCACTCGCCGCCGCCTTCGACGACGGGCGTGATGTGGTCGGCCTCCCAGAGGGAGCGGCCGGTGAAGCTGGCGAGGTCCCAGTAGTTGAGCAGGCGCTGGCGGGTTGCGCCGCGCGAGCGCTTCAGGATGCCCTGCGCCACGAGGGTATCGATGCGGCAACTTTTGCAGACGCCGCGATCGCGATTGAGCACCTGGTCGCGGAGGTAGCCGGGGTCGGAGCGCAGACGCCACTGGTGTACGCAGTCGTCGGAGCAGAAGGTGCGGCGGCGTTTGGGCACCTCCGTCGCGCACCAGCGGCAGAGACACCGGCCGGTTGCGCCGCGGGGCAGGGTGCGGGGGACGGCCCAACCTCCAGGCATGGTGCGGCGAGTGCTCATGGTTCTCTGGTTATAAGGACAGCCACGTGTGGGGACAACGGGTGGGAATCGAGTCTGCTACCCCACCCCTCCCCTTCGGTGTGGTGCGGGAGGACGCTCTGTAAGTTGTTTCCCTTGTTTGGGTTAGCCTTTATGCGGCGGCTAAATATGTCTAATGATTGGGGTTATCGCTAAATATGTCTTTCTAAAGGAGTTATGGGCGCATGCGAGGCTTTGCTTCGGTTTGTCGACTGCTGATAGTACGTGTGTGCCGCTGAGTGTTTCCGATCAAAGGACTTAGCGGCGGATCGGATAGCCGGCCACGGCTGGGTGTCGAGCCCCGCGTGAATCACCCTATTTCAAGGGTAGCAATTTGGAGGGGGTGATTTGGCAGGTTTCTGCGGAAGTGTTTGGTTGCTGTTCGGTTTTGGGATCGAAGGAGACCGTTGCTCCAGATAGCTTGTATCCACTGCTTCACCTCCCCTTTCCGGAGTGCTCAATGACTGAATTGAGGAAAAAGCCGATCTTCATGCTGAGTGGCTACTTTGATGAGAGCGGGATCACTTCGTCCGACAAAGTCTGCGTGATAGCAGGATTCATGGGCGGTCCCAGCGCTATGAAGCGCATGAAGAAAAAATGGAACAAGGCTCTAGATGACTTCGGCGTTAGTGTTCCCTTCCATGCAATTCAGTTTTACGCGCCCCCTGATCGGATTCTCGCCTCCAAATCAAATCCTTATCGAGGATGGAGTAATACCAAGCGCAAGCGTTTCTTCAATGCGCTACTCGATGCTATGAAGGACCGAGAATTACGCCTCAAGGCCGTTGGGGTTGATGCTGTTGCATTCAGGGCGTGTTCCAAACAGGAAAGGCGTTGGCTTACTGGTGGTCGATACAAAATAATGAACCCAGAAAAATGGCTACTCTCCGGTAGTCCTGATACTCCATATCACTATGTTCTCAGGGCCATCATTGAGAGTTGTGCCCAAAGCCTTCAAGACGCTAGTAAGGTGCATATCTTCATGAGCAGACAGAAACAATATGAAGGATTCGCTTTGCAGTTATTTCAAGCCATTCTAGATAGACAGCCGCCGTTCGATTTTCGAGATCACCTAGATGGAAGTATGACTTTTGCTTCTCCTGAGGATCATCCTCAGCTTCAAGCCGCTGATCTAGTTTCTTACCATATGTATCAGGCTGCCTTAGAGCGGCGAACCAACCCGATTGAAGAAGCTGATGGGGTATTCAAACAATTGGTAGATCTTGCATGGGAATCTAAAGACCTACAACTATCTACCGCAGAAACTCTAAGACAGCACTGCCAGCAGTTCTCGCAAAAACAAGAAGGAACGGCGCGGATCGCATCCCTTAGAAGCAGCAGGCTTCGCGTTAAGGTGAGCCATGATCCGGAGGACTGCCAGATTCTTGGAAAAGTCGATGAGTCAGGAATTTTTCATCCCGAGGTCCAAGATACTTAATTAGTTCGGAAATCTTAAACGTGACATCTTGAAGCGTGATTGGGCACAGCACCATAAACTCTTGCGCGGAAGGAACGGGCTCGGACGAATCTGGAGTCGCAATTTTGAGAGGATGAATCTTGGAACAGAGGCAGACCACTCCCCAGTAGAATTGTTGGTCCCTGTCCATTTCGTAGGCCGCCCAATTCTATAGGCACGGACGCCCAGCGTATATTTCGCGGCGTCCTCTTTACAACTACACGCTCAGCTTTGTGATGGAAGAACAAGCGGTGTTCCCGGTGGCTGGTAAGAGGTCGCCCCCGTACTCCATTGAGGAACGAGACGCGCGTCCCGACCGCGCCGTGTTTCCCTTTCTCTGGCAGCGATCTACGATCCTGTTCGATCGCTATGGCCCTTGATCGCTACGACCGGCGTTTTCGTGAAGGATGGAGCTGATTCTCAGGGCGCGAAGCCCACGCCGGCCGCGGTGCGCGCGCGGGGCGAAAGACGCTGTAGCGAGCGGCGTGCCGGTCCTATGGATGCTTGCGGCGCTGTCCGGCGATGGACAGGGAAAATGCCGGATGGACATATTGCGCGCCGCTTGCAACTTGTAAGTCGCGGGGAATCAAGCAAACAGCCGGGTGCGGTGTGGAATGCCGCTTGCTCTTAGCAGCGCAGATTCCGAAAAGGAATTCGCGGGTCGGTGGTGTGCTGCCGGACCGACGGGCTCCGCATGCAGTTATCCGGAGATATCCGGCAGGAAGCCACGATGACGCTGATTCAGGATGTTCGCTATGCGATGCGGCAGTTGCGCAAGACTCCGGGCTTTACCATCACCGCCATTCTGACGCTGGCGCTGGGGATTGGGGCGAATGCCGCGATCTTCACGCTGGTGCATGCGCTGCTGCTGAAGAGCCTGCCGGTGGCCGATCCGAAGATGCTGGTGCGGATCGGCGATCAGAACTACTGCTGCGTGAACTCGGGTGCCAGGGACAACGGCGATTATTCCACTTTTTCGACGGACAGCTGGCGGCTGATGAAGAAGAACGCTCCGGAGTTCGAGGAGCTGGCGGCGATGCAGGCGGGGTTTGCATACAACCCGATTACGGTGCGGCGGGATGGTGATTCGGCGACAGCGCGATCCATGGTGGGCGAGTTTGTCTCCGGGAATTATTTTCGGACCTTTGGCGTGAAGCCCGAGGCGGGACGGCTCTTCACCGATGCGGATGATGCGCAGGGCGCGCCGATGACGGCGGTGATGAGCTACGACGCATGGCAGCGGGAGTTCAACGGCGACCCGGCAGTGGTAGGCAGCACCTTCTGGGTGAACACGAAGGCGGTGACGATTACCGGGATTGCGCCGAAGGGATTCTATGGCGACCGGCTGTCGAGCACGCCTCCGGATGTTTACCTGCCGCTTGAGTCGATGGCGGTGGTTGCGAATGTGCCGTTTGTCCATGATCCAAATGTGCAGTGGCTGTACGTGATCGGGAGGGTGAAGCCGGGGGTGAGCCTGCCGGCGTTGCAACAGAAGCTGAGCGCGGTGCTGCGGCAGTCGCTTGCGCCGACGAAGAGTTTTTCGAAGGTTGCCGACAAGACGCTGCTGACGCGGGCGCATGTGATGTTGACACCGGGGGGCGGCGGGATCCAGGCGCTGCAGGATCAGTATGACGCGAATCTGTATCTGCTGATGACGATCTCCGGCCTGGTGCTGCTGATTGCGTGCGCGAACATTGCGAACCTGCAGCTGGTGCGCGGCATGGGACGGAAGGCGGAGATGTCTCTGCGCACAGCGCTGGGCGCGATGCGCGGCCGGATCATCCAGCAGTTGCTGACGGAGAGCATTGTGCTCTCGGTGTTGGGCGGCGTGGCGGGGCTGCTGGTGGCCTATCTGGGGGCTCGGGCGCTGTTGATGCTGGCGTTTCCGGGCGCGCAGGGATTGCCGATTCAGGCGAATCCATCGCCGGCGGTGCTGGGGTTTGCGTTTGGACTGTCACTGGTGACGGGCATTTTGTTCGGCGTGGCGCCGGCGTGGATGGCTGCGAAGACCCAGCCCGCGGATGCATTGAGGAGCGGATCGCGCACGACGACGACGCGCACCTCTCTGCTGCAGCGCGGACTGGTGGTGACGCAGGCGGCGCTGTCGCTGGTGCTGCTGGTGGCTGCCGGGCTGTTCACGCAGAGCCTGAACAAGCTGGAGCATGCGGACATGCGGCTGGATACGAAGAACCGGTATATCGTGCACATCACTCCGCAGGCGGCGGGCTACACGCAGACACAGTTGGAGGCGTTGTACCGGACGATGGAAGAACGCTTCCATGCGCTGCCCGGGGTGATGAAAGTGGGCATCAGTGCGTACACGCCGATGGAGGACAACAACTGGAGCGACGCCGTGCAGGTGCAGGGCCAGCCGAATCTTGGGAAAGGAGCCTTCGCGTCCATTGTGCGCGTGAATGCGCAGTATTTCGATTCTGTGGGCACACGCGTGGTGATGGGGCGTGGGATCAGCGTGCAGGATACGTCGACTGCGCCGACGGTGGCGGTGGTGAACCAGTCATTCGTGAAGAAGTTCTTCCACGGAGCGAACCCGATCGGGCAGCACTTTGGAGGCGACGCGAAGTCGGCAGGGGATTTTCAGATCGTGGGGGTGGTAGAGGACACGTCCTATGAAAGCGTGCGCTGGGAGGACCACCACATGTATTTCATCCCGCTGATGCAGCGGCCGGCGAGCGACAAGGACCCGATTGAGAAAGACCCTACGCTCTACGCCGGCGCGATCGTGCTGGAAACAGCGCGGCCGAATGAGGATATGGAGTCGCTGGCACGTCGTACGCTGGCGGGCATCAATCCAAACCTGACGGTGGTGAAGTTCCAGACATTCGACGCGCAGATTGCGGATCGATTCAACGACGACCGCATGGTGGCGCGGCTGACGATGATGTTTGGTGCGCTGGCGCTGCTGCTGGCGGCGGTGGGTTTGTATGGCGTGACGGCGTACACCGTGGCGCTGCGCACGAGCGAGATCGGCATCCGCATGGCACTGGGCGCAGAACGCGGCAGTGTGGTGGCGATGGTGATGCGCGGCGCAGTTATCGAGGCTGGGATCGGGCTGGCGATCGGAATTCCGGTGGCGCTGGTCTGCGTGCGCTTCGTGAAGGCGCAGCTTTACGAGATCACGAATGCGGATGCGAGCGTGATGGCGGGCGCGATCCTGACGCTGGCGGTGGCGGCGTGCGTGGCGGGATGGATACCGGCGCGGCGTGCGGCTTCGATCGATCCGATGCGGGCGCTGCGGGTGGAATGAGTTTGCAGCTGGAAGTCTGGACGTATCCCTGGAATTTCTGAATGGGAGAGCCACGATGACGCTGATTCAGGATGTTCGCTATGCGGTGCGGCAGTTGCGCAAGACTCCGGGCTTTACCATTACCGCCATTCTGACGCTGGCGCTGGGGACTGGGGCGAATGCCGCGATCTTTACGCTGGTGCATGCGGTGCTGCTGAAGAAGCTGCCGGTGGCCGATCCGAAGATGCTGCTGCAGCTGGGCGACACCAGCGATTGCTGCGTCGGTTCAGGATTTCGCGAAAACGGAGACTACTCGATGCTCGCCACGGCGACCTGGCAGTACGTGAAGAAGAACACGCCGGAGTTCGAAGAGCTGGCGGCCATCCAGGCGGGGTTTGAACCTCGGCCGATTACTGCGCGGCGCGGCGGATCGCAGGACGCGGCGCGGTCGATGGTGGGCGAGTTTGTTTCCGGCAACTACTTCCGCACCTTTGGCCTGAAGCCGCAGGCGGGAAGGCTGTTTACCGACGCAGATGACGTTGAGGGCGCGCCGATGGTCGCGGTGATGAGTTATGCGACGTGGCAGCGTGACTATGCGGGCGATCCGTCGGTGGTGGGCAGCACGTTCTGGATCAATACCAAGGCGGTGACGATTGCGGGCATTGCGCCGCAGGGTTATTTCGGCGACCGGATGTCGAGCAAGCCACCGAATTTCTATCTACCGATAGAGACGATTCCGGTGCTGGCGAATGTGCCGTATGTCCATGATCCGAACCAGCTCTGGCTGTACATGGTGGGCCGGGTAAAGCCGGATGTTTCGCTGCCCGCCCTGCAGGCGAAGGTGAGCGCGCTGGTGCGGCAGTCATTGGCGGATACGAGAACTTTTGCCGATGCCGAAAATAAGTTACTGCTGCCGAAGGTGCACGTTGTGCTGTCACCGGGCGGAGGCGGGATCCGGAGTATGCAGGAGCAATACGGGTCGAACCTGCACCTGCTGATGTGGATCTCCGGCCTGGTGTTACTGATTGCGTGCGCGAACATTGCCAACCTGCTACTGGTGCGCGGGATGGGACGGAAGACAGAGATGAGTGTGCGCACGGCGCTGGGAGCAACGCGCAGGAGGGTGATCCAGCAGCTGCTGACGGAGAGCGTGCTGCTGGCGGGAGTGGGCGGCGTTGCCGGACTGGCGGTGGCCTATGCAGGAACGCGGATGCTGCTGATGCTGGTCTTTCCCGGAGCGCAGGATGTTCCCATCGACGCGGCGCCGTCGATGGCGGTGCTGCTGTTTGCGTGCGGTCTTTCGCTGTTGACGGGCGTGCTGTTTGGCGTGGCGCCGGCATGGATTGCGGCACAAGCGGAGCCGGCGGATGTACTGCGCAGCGGCTCGCGCACGACGGCGACAGGAGCTTCGCTGTTGCAGCGCGGATTAGTGGTGTTGCAGGCGGCGTTGTCTCTGGTGCTGCTGGTGGGGGCAGGATTGTTTTCGCAGAGCCTGAACAAACTCGAGCGCACGGACCTGAAAGTGAATGCGAAGAACCGGTACATCGTGCACATCAATCCGGCGGCGGCGGGCTACTCGCAGACGCAACTGGAGGCGCTCTACCGGACGGTGGAGGAGCGATTCCACGCGCTGCCGGGTGTGGTGAGGGTGGGGATCTCCTCCTACACGCCGATGGAGAACGACAACAATGGCTGGAGCGTGCAGGTACAGGGAAGGCCGGACCCGCATCAGAGCGCGTCCATCGTGCGGGCGAATGCGGAGTATTTCGATTCTGTGGGAACGCGGGTGGTGATGGGGCGCGGGCTCGGCGTGCGGGATACGCGGACTTCTCCGACGGTGGCGGTGGTGAACCAGTCATTTGTAAAGAAGCTGTTCAAGCCGGGCGAGAATCCGATCGGGCAGCACTTCGGCGGAGGACCGAAGTCGACTGGGGACTTTGAGATTGTCGGCGTGGTCGAGGATACGGCTTACACCGACGTGCGATGGAAAGACCACGTGATGTATTTCATGCCGCTGATGCAGCGTCCGGCGAGCGATACAGGGCCGATTGAGCAGGACGATTCGCTGTATGCCGAAGCGATTGTGCTGGAGACAGCGGCGCCGATAAGCAATATGGAATCGCTGGCGCGGACGACGTTGACGAGCATCAATCCGAATCTGTCGCTGGTGAAGTTTCAGACCTTCAACGCGCAGATCGCCGATCTGTTCAATGATGACCGGATGATTGCGCGGTTGACGATGCTGTTCGGCGTACTGGCTCTGCTGCTGGCGGTGATCGGTCTGTATGGCGTGACGGCCTATACGGTGGCGCGGCGCACTTCGGAGATTGGTATTCGCATGGC
>DASXGY010000292.1:0-4838 GCA_036488835.1 Acidobacteriaceae bacterium | reverse complement strand
GGCGATGGCGCCGATGTCGAGGTCCTCGGCGGCGTGGGCCATGGACTCGCAGATGGTTTCGGAGATGGAAAGACGCACATGCGCGGAGCGGCGCCGGTAGGTGTCGGGTTCGGCAAGCATGACGGCTTCGCTCTCAACGACGATGCGGTCCATCATTTTTACGGCTTCTACGGGATACTTGCCTGCGGCCGATTCGGCGGAGAGCATGACGGCATCGGTGCCGTCGTAGACGGCGTTGGCTACGTCGGAGGCTTCGGCGCGCGTGGGGCGCGGGTTTTCGATCATCGATTCGAGCATCTGGGTGGCAGTGATGACGGGCTTGCGATATTCGCCGGCGCGGCGGATGACGTGTTTTTGCAGCGCGGGAACCTTTTCCGGAGGCACCTCAACGCCCAGATCGCCACGCGCGACCATGACACCGTCGGCGATTTCGAGGATGCCTTCGAGATGCTCGATGGCCTGCGGCTTTTCAAGCTTCGCGATGAGCCAGATATCGCCGCCGTGAGCGCGGACACGATCGCGGGTGTAACGCACATCTTCCGCGGTGCGAACGAAGGAGACGGCGATGGCATCGACATCGTTGTCGATGCAGAACTTGAGATCAATCTCATCCTTCTCAGTCAGCGAAGGCGTCTTTACCGAGATGCCGGGAAGGTTGATGCCCTTGTTTTCGCCCAGCGTGCCGCCGTTGATCACGGTACATTCGACATCGCCGCCGCGAATGGCGGTGACGCGCAGCTCGATGAGGCCGTCGGAGAGCAGGATACGCGCGCCGGGTGTGAGATTTTCCGCGAGTGTGAGAAATGTGGTGCTGATCAGCGTGGCCGTGCCGAGGATATCGCGCGGCGTGATGGTGAGCGACTGACCGGTGGTGAGTTGCACGGGCTTCTTGTCCACCAGCTTGCCGGTACGGATTTTCGGACCTTGCAGATCGCCGAGGATGCAGAGCGGCTTGTTCTCGTCCTTGGCCACTTCGCGCACCATCTTGATCAGTTCCAGCTTCTGCTCATGGCTGCCGTGGGAGAAGTTCAAGCGCGCGACATCGAGGCCAGCGCGGACCAGCTGGCGAAAGGTGACCTCGTTGCTGGAGGCAGGGCCCAGCGTGGCGACAATCTTGGTACGTCGATTGTCTACAGAAGCGAAGGGGGATCCATCTGAAACAGGCAGCATCCGTGAAAACTCCGGCCCCTTGTGCATCGGCGGGGGCTGTTATGTTGTCTAGCCGACGTTGCCATTCTACTCGCAGCGTGCCGGCGGCCTGGATATCCTCAGGGGAGAATGAGTTCCTGCTGCTTTAAAGCAAAGGCACAGATAACGTAACGTGGAGGGATCGGCTATGAGCAGCCTTGATAGAACGGCTGCGATAGAACGGCTGCGTTCGGATCTGTGTCCCGCGTTAGACCGTCTGTGCCTTTGCTGGTGCGGGAACGCTCTCCGCCAGCGCGATGCGATCGGCTTCCACCTGCGCGTTGTACTCCGCGCCGATAAAGACGGCGAGGGCGGTGATGTAGAGCCATACCAGCGTTGCGACTGCGGTGCCGAGCGATCCGTAGATGATGGTGTAGTCGGCGAAGCGCGTCACATACCAACCGAAGACCAGGGTGGTGACGAACCAGATGACGGCCGACATGACGGCGCCGGGCAGAACATCGCGCCAGTTCTGGCGGCGCGGCGTGCCGAAGCGATAGATGACCGCAAGCACCACCGCGGTGCACAGGATGGCGATGGACCAGCGCGACATGCGCCATAGAAAGAGCACATAGGGCTGGAAGCTGTGCGCGGCCATGTCGACGACCCAAATTTCGAACTGATGTCCGAAGGCGACCAGCACCGTAGAGAGCGCCATGGGAACGAGGCAACTGGGGATGAGCACCAGCGCGGTGACGCGCTCGCGGGTGTGGTTCCACTCCGTGCGTGTGTCGTCGAAGATGGGCGAGGCGAAGGCGCGACGGAAGCCCTGCATGAAGGAGGTCATGAGGCCCATGCAGCCGAAGAGCGTGACCAGCGTAGCGGAGGTGACGGCCTGCAGGGAGCGGACGTGCCTGGCGTTGAAGTAGTCCTGGATGGCGTCGATGGCGTGGCCGGGGAGGAAGTCCGCGAGCGCGGCGCGAATTTCGCCGATGAGGGTGTCGCTCTGCGGCACCAGGGCGAGCACCGTGGTGACCACCAGCAGGGCCGGAAACAGGCCGAGGATGGCCGAGTATGCTGCCGCCCGTGCGAGCGTCAGCACATCGTGAGAGAGCGCGTGCAGTACGGCGCGGCGCAACTGCTGGAGTGGACGCAGCATTCCTGCCTCTAAGGGTACCGCCATGACGCCGCCTGAGAAAGCATTTTGCTCCGGAGTGAGGTAGGCAGGTAGGTGCCCGCGCGACTCGATCGCCGGCTGCAGACGGGTTCGAGTCGGGATTGGCGTGCAGGTTCGCGTGCGGGTTACCGAGGAAGAGCGGCAACCAGAGGCCGTGCGCACTGTTAGGATTATGGTCGGCGCCGCCACCACAGGAGACTGCCTGTTGAACCATCCGCTTCGCCGTTCCGTTGCATCCGTCGCTCTCGCCGTTGTGCTCACGTCTGCCGGGGCATTTGACAGGGCATTTGCGAGTCCGACCCTTCCCGGGCTGTCGCGCAAACACAAGGCAACGCCAACGCCGCCGCCGCCGACCACGCCGCACGCAAGCGCCCAGCTTGCGGACAAGAAGCTGAACGCCCGCGTGGATGCGCTGCTGGCGCAGATGACGATTGACGAGAAGATCGGGCAGCTGTCGCAATATACGGGCGGCAGCACCATCACCGGGCCAACGGGGGAGAAGCTGGATTTCGACGCCATGCTGGCCAAGGGCGAGATCGGCTCGCTGTTCAACGTGACCGGCGCGAAGGAGACCAACCACTACCAGCACATCGCCGTGGAACAGTCGCGGTTGCATATTCCGCTGCTCTTCGGACTGGATGTGATCCACGGCCACCGCACTACCTTCCCGGTGCCGTTGGCGCTGGCGGCGAGCTTCGATCCGGAGGTGGTGCAGCAGGCCTGCCGTGTGGCCGCCACAGAGGCGCGGCAGGACGGCATCAACTGGGTCTTTTCGCCGATGGTGGACATTTCGCGGGATGCGCGCTGGGGACGCATCGTCGAAAGCGCGGGCGAAGATCCGTACCTGGGCAGCGCGATCGCGCGTGCGTACATCCGCGGCTATCAGCAGGGCGACCTGACGAAGCCGGATTCCGTGGCTGCATCGGTGAAGCACTTTGCGGCATACGGCGCGGCGGAGGCGGGACGCGACTACAACACGACGGACATGTCGGAGATCCGGCTGCGCCAGGTGTACCTGCCGCCGTATCAGGCTGCGGTGGACGAGGGAGCGGCGACGGTGATGTCCGCGTTCAACGCGCTGAATGGTGTTCCGGAGACCGCAAATCCATTCACGCTGACCAAGATCCTGCGCAAGGAGTGGGGCTTTGACGGCATGGTGGTGAGCGACTACGGCGCGGTGGGCGAGCTGATGAAGCATGGCATCGCCGGCGATGGCGGGACGGCCGCAGAGAAGGCGCTGACCGCGGGCGTCGATATGGACATGGAGAGCAATCTCTATCACTCACGGCTGGCGGGGCTGGTGGCGAGCGGGAAGGTTCCGATGTCCGTGGTGGATGAGGCGGTGCGCCGCGTGCTGCGGGTGAAGTTCGCGATGGGGCTGTTCGAGCATCCGTATACCGACGAGAATCTGCCCGCGTATGAGCCGACGCCGGAGAAGCGCGAGCTGGCAAAGAAGGCCGCGGAAGAGAGCTTTGTGCTGTTGAAGAACGAAGGGATCCCGGGGGTGGGGCGGCTGCTGCCGCTGGCGAGCGATTTGAAGTCGGTCGCGCTGATCGGTCCGCTGGCCGACGATGCGGAAGACATGATCGGCTCGTGGGGCGCGCAGGGCTCGGCAAGCAACACCGTGACGCTGCGTGCCGCGCTGGCCGACAAGCTCGGTAAGAAACTCACCTATGTGAAGGGCACGGAGATTCTGACCACGGACACCAGCGGATTTGCAGCGGCAGTAGCGGCGGCGAAGAATGCGGACCTGGTGATCCTGGCGCTGGGTGAGGCGGGCAGCATGACGGGCGAGGCGACGAGCCGCGCGCATCTGTCGCTTCCGGGCAATCAGGAGCAATTGATGGAGCAGGTGGTAGCCGCGGGCAAGCCGGTGGTGCTGGTGCTGTTCGATGGCCGGCCGACAGCGATTCCGTGGGCCGCCGTGCACGTGCCGACGATTCTGGAGGCGTGGTTCCCGGGCATCGAAGCGGGGACCGCACTGGTCTCCGTGCTGACTGGCGAGGTGAGTCCCGCGGGGAGACTGCCGGTCGAATTTCCCTACAGCGTGGGCCAGGAGCCGCTGTACCTGGCGCAACTGCCGACGGGACGTCCTGCAGGCGAGGCCGACCTGACGCATCCGCCGACCAACAGCGAGGAGAAGTATCTCTCGCGCTACATCGATTCGCCGAACGCGCCGGTCTATCCCTTTGGCTGGGGACTGTCGTATGCGCAGTTCACGTATACCAACATCAAGATCGACCACAGCGGCGGCAGCAGTCAGGACGTGGGCACGATCACGGTTGGCGTAGACGTGAAGAACATTTCGTCCATACCAGCAGCAGAAGTCGCGCAACTCTACCTGCGCAACACAGTGGCGAGCGTGTCGCAGCCGGTGCGGGAGCTGAAGGGGTTTCAGCGCATCCTGCTGCAACCCGGGCAGACCCAGCACATCGACTTCAAGCTGCACTATGACGACCTGGCGTTCTACAACGCAGAGGTGAAGCGCGTGGTGGAGCCGGGAACCTTCGATGTGTTCGTGGGCGGCAGCTCG
>DASXGY010000201.1:0-9869 GCA_036488835.1 Acidobacteriaceae bacterium | reverse complement strand
GGCGGCGTCGCTGATCGAGGAGGACTCGCTCTCTGCCGCCGAAGCCGACAGCGAAATGGCGTACCGGCTGGCGACGTACTTTGCCGTGGAGGGCGATGAGAGCGAGGCGCTGCACTGGCTGCGGCGCGCGATCTATTTGGGAAATGAGAATTATCCGTGGTTTTCGAAGAATCCTGCGTGGCAGCGGCTGCATGGACACGCGGACTTCGATCGCATTCTGGAAGAGCTGAAGAAGAGTTACCGGAAAAACCAGAAGACATGGCGGCGGCTGCTGGAGCATGTGCCGCAGGGATAGCGGACGATCCAACGGCTAACCGCAGCTTCAGGGTGCGCCCCGAATGGTGATCTAAATAAGGCTCAGAGGAAACGCTGATGGAAATCAAACGCAACGGTTCGCAAGCCTCCGTCAAAGGTTCGAAGGATTGGTTCACTGGCGCAGTACGGGTGGATCCACTGTTTCAGGCGCCAGCCCCGGCCCGTGTCCAAGGCGCCAGCGTGACCTTCGAGCCTGGCGCCCGTACAGCGTGGCATACGCATCCCCTGGGCCAGACATTGGTCGTGACCTCAGGCGTCGGTTGGGCGCAGCGTTGGGGCGGCCAGATCGAGGAGATCCGGCCGGGGGATGTGGTCTGGTTCGCGCCGGGTGAGAAGCATTGGCATGGAGCGACGGCCTCCACGGCAATGACGCATATTGCGGTTCAGGAACAGCTTGAGGGGAAGGTTGTGGACTGGATGGAACAGGTGAGTGACGAGCAATACCGGGCATCCCCGCACTAACGCTTCTGTTCGCAGGCACCCGCTCACCTCCGCATTCAGTTCGGAGTGGTTCGCGGAAGATCTCCTGTCAGCAGGCATGAAAAGAGGGGAGCCGGGTGGCTCCCCTGGATGGTGGTACAGCCGAACGTCGATGTCTATCTCTGAGCGGTGCTGGTGAGCGGGGTAAGTTGCATTGGCTGTTTGAGGCCAAGGGTGAGGGCGGAGCCTG
This sequence comes from Acidobacteriaceae bacterium, assembly GCA_036488835.1. Lineage (GTDB taxonomy): Bacteria > Acidobacteriota > Terriglobia > Terriglobales > Acidobacteriaceae > KBS-83. Next base: position 8,884 of record DASXGY010000201.1, on the reverse strand, counting down.
CGGGCAGCACGGCGGCCTGACGGTTGATCAGGAAGTGCGCGGTGATGACGCCGACGCCGATGCTGGTACCGACGACGGCGCCGACGGGACCACCGAAGTACGCGCCGGTGAGGGCGCCTGCGCCGCCAGCGACTGCGTACTGGGTGGCGAGGGTCTTGGGGTTGTCCCTGGAGAGAATCGTGCCTTCGCTGTTGACCCTGGTGCGGGTGGCGGGCGCGGTCTGGCTGGGAATGGCGCTCATGGAGTAGTGCGTGCCATCGGGCAGCACCACTTCATCGGCCAGCAGACGCAGCGAGCCGTGACCGGTGATGCGGCGGCCGTAGTCCGCATGCATCACACGGCCGTGGACCACAGAGCCGGTGGGGATGATGACGCGCCCCTCCTGCACCACATCTTGATTGACCTGGGCGCTGAAACGCGTGCCGACTCCGTTGTCACGCGAGGAGATTTCGTTGTCCAGGCGGGTGTGGATGGCGGTGCCTTCGGCGAGTGCGTTGTGGGGAAGCGGCACGCTGGAGACGATGTCGGCGTCGGGGTTGTAGGGGCGCCCCTGCCGCGTCTGGAGACTGGGCGACTGCGTCGCCGCGGCGGGCTGGTCGGTGACCGGCACTTCGACGATGCCGTAGTCGGGGTTTTGAACCGGCGCCGGGCGCGTGGTCGCTGGCGCCTGCTTCACGACCGCGGCAGGCGGGGGTAGGACGGGTGGTGCAGTTACGGGTGCAATGGCAGGCGAGTCCGTGGCCTGGATCACATCGGAAGTCGGGGGTTGCGAGGTGCCCTCATAGGGACTTGGTTTGGCGGTAGTCTGCGCTACGGCGACGGCGCTTGTAAGCGCCAACGTGGCCCCGGCGAGGATCAATCTGGACTTCATCTGCGTCAAACCTCCAACTTCGCATGTTCTGCGTTGGCAGAACTGACACCAGCGTAGACGAAGAAGTTGCGAAGACGTTACGGGAAGCAAGTGTATGTACCTGCGCGGTTACTGGCTGATTTCGCGAGCCGGCGAGTCCGCGAGTCAGCCAAGGAGTGGAAGGCCGAAAAAGGGGTTGGCCTGGAAGTCGATCGGTAGAGTTCGCCGGCTGTTCACGACGGTATGCCGCCTGCTTTGTTAGACTTTTCAGGTTGGCCCCTTGGCAGCGCCTGTCTCCATCTGCTGTCGGGATCCCTATAGGAAGTTCGCGAACTGTAAATCAACCGATAGATGAGCAATTGGATCAGCATGATCGGCGGGGCGACCGGCGAGCCGATACCGGTGGACCGCCGCCCGAAGTTGAACGACCGCTTGCGGCACCAAATCACAAGGAGCGATATGACGGAGATTGCGCAGATACACGCGCGGGAGATTCTGGACTCACGGGGAAACCCCACAGTAGAGGCAGATGTGGTGCTGGACGGCGGCGCGATAGGCCGGGCCGCAGTACCGAGCGGCGCCTCGACGGGAGAGCACGAAGCAGTAGAGCTGCGTGATGGGGACAAGTCGCATTACCTGGGCAAGGGCGTACTGCAGGCGGTGGAGAACGTGGAGAGCATCCTGGCGCCGGAGCTGACGGGGATGGATGCGGCGAACCAGCGGCTGATCGACGCGACGATGATCTCGCTGGATGGGTCGGAGAACAAGAGCAAGATTGGCGCCAACGCGATCCTTGCGGTGTCGATGGCGTGTGCGCGCGCGTCGGCCGCAGCGGTGAAGCTGCCCCTCTATCGTTATCTGGGCGGCGTGAATGCCTGCATCCTGCCGACGCCGATGATGAACATCATCAACGGCGGCGCGCACGCGGACAACAATGTGGACTTTCAGGAGTTCATGGTGATGCCGGTGGGCGCGGAGCGCTTTTCCGACGCGCTGCGCTGGGGCGTGGAGGTATTCCATACCCTGAAGGGCGTGCTGAAGAAGAAGGGATATAACACCGCCGTTGGTGACGAGGGCGGATTTGCGCCGTCCCTTAAATCGAATGTCGAGGCCATCGAGGTGATTCTCGAGGCCATCGAGCAGGCCGGCTTCAAGGCGGGCGAGGATATCGCGCTGGCGCTCGATCCCGCGTCGAGTGAGTTCTTCGACAAGGCGAGCGGGAATTACGTCTTCAAGAAGTCCGACAAGAGCGAGAAGACGAGCGAGCAGATGGTGGATTTTTATGCCGACTGGGTGCGGCAGTATCCCATCATTTCCATTGAAGACGGGCTGGCCGAGGACGACTGGAAAGGCTGGCAGGTGTTGACCGAAAAGCTGGGCGGCCGCGTCCAACTGGTAGGCGACGATATCTTCGTAACCAACACGGAGCGTTTACAGCGCGGTATCGACGAGGGCGCCGGCAATTCGATTCTGATCAAGCTGAACCAGATCGGAACGGTGAGCGAGACGCTGGAGACCATCGAGCTGGCGCGACGTTACGGGTACACGTCGGTCATTTCGCATCGCAGCGGCGAGACGGAGGACACTTTTATCGCCGACCTTGCCGTGGCCACAGGCGCGGGCCAGATCAAGACGGGTTCGGCCTCGCGTACGGACAGGATTGCCAAGTACAACCAGCTACTGCGGATCGAAGAGGAACTGGGACAGGCAGCAGAGTTCCTCGGTATCGAGTCTGTGAATTGTGACTAGGGCATCTTCGCTGCAGGCGTATTGCAGCGGGACAGTGAAGATGTTCTAACAGCCAAGCGCGTGGTCAGAGCACCACGCAGGAAAGAGTATGTTGATGAAGTTTCTTCCTACCGATCTATACAGAGTTTTATTGGGCGGAGTTCTGTTGGTGTTGCCATGCGGCGCCTTTGCGCAGAGTGGCACGACTCCAACCGGTCCAAGCACGAAGGCACAGACGTCGAGTGCGCCGAGTGCTACCGCGCCGTCCAACCGCGGCATCAGCCCGCTGACACCAGGACAGCCCACGCCGCCCGCTCATCCGATCACGATGGAGCAGACGCGCGAGCTGCTGGACCTGATGAATTACAAGAGCATCGAACAGAACAACTGGTCGCAGATGATCACGATGAACAAGCAGGCTGCGCCCTTCATTCCAGAGGATGTGTGGACGGATGTGCAAACCAACATCAACAGCATTGACTATCCGACGCTGATGCAGCCCATCTATGCGAAGTACCTGTCGCAGGAAGACGCCGCGAAGGCGCTGGTGTTCTACCAGACACCGGCGGGCAAGCGCGTGCTGCAATCCATGCCGCCGATGCTGGGCGAGAGCGTAGCGGCCACACAGCAGAAGGGCCGTCAGGTTGGGCGCGATGCGATCGAGAAGCATCGGCCGGAGATTGAAGCGGCGCAGAAGAAGTACCAGGCCGAGCATGCACCGCCAGCCGGCTCGACCGCTCCGGGTGGGGCAACACCGGGAAGTGGAACCGCGGCTCCTGCGCAGCCCACCTCGCCTTCGACAGCTCCCGCACCGGCGCCGCCCGCATCCACCACCAAGCCGCAGCGCTAAAGCGCTACACTGCTTCGGGCCGCCGCGAGTCAACGCTCACGGCGGCCCGAAGCTTTTGCGGCGACACGCAGTGGCTGGCGAACCGTTTGCTATGATGACCGCCATGTCGATGGCCGCAGAGCAGCGAGAAGAACGATTCAGAAAGAGATCTGCTCCACGCGGCGCATATGCGGCTCTGTTTGCAGCCATAGCTGCCGTTGTTCTGGTTCTTGCATATATTCCGATCGTGCGTGTGCATCAGGGTTGGGAAGATGAGGTGTACTGGGTTTCAACGTGCCTTTCTTTGTTGCGGCACAAAGGGCCTGTCCCATCCATCCTTGCGGATTACCCAAGTCCGCAGAGCCCGCTGTACTTCTACGGGCCAACGTTATTCTGGTTAGGGACACTGGTATTGAAAGTCTTCGGATTTTCAATGCGCACCTGGAGAAGCTTCACCTTCGCCGGCAACGTTGCCTTTCTGGCGGCGGTGAGCGTGCTCTTCTATCGCCTGCGCCGCTCCTGGACGCTCGCGATGGGCACCGCTCTGGTCTTCTCTCTGGCGATCGGCGGCAGCTTTGGTTTTTCGCTTCCCGGCCGCCCGGATGGCTGGACTCTGGCATTGATCACGCTGGCGATCGCGCTGGTGGCGAGCACCGGCGAAGAGCCATTTCGCAGAGATGCAGTGCGATGGATAGGGTTTGGCATGCTACTCGGCATTGCCGCGACGACGACGCCGAGAAGCTGGCCTCTGCTGCTTCTGATGGTGGTTCTGTTGCCGCTGCTCATTCCGGGCAGCAGGATGCGGACGGTGGCCCTGGTGGTTGTCAGCGCGGCATGCGTTTCATCCCTGATCCTGCTTCCGCTGCGGACGTCGCTTTGGGGGTTCGTCGCTTTCGTCCGTCACGCGAGCAGAGGGGACGCTGTCGATGTGTCCCCGCTGATGGGTGGCAGCTGGGGCTTCGGTCACGCCACGACACAGGCTGTTTACTACGGCGCCCTGCTGGTTATCGTGGGGCTGGTTTATTTTCCGCGCTGGCGCAAGCTGGAGAGATTTCCGCGCTGGCTGCTGGCGGTGGCTCTTCTGAATTTCGCAGCGAATATGCTGCTGACCGCGCGTGCGCTGAACATGGCGATTTACTGGTCCTTTCTTCTGGAGATCGCCGCCTGGTGCGCGATTACAGAATCTGCGGCGGGCCGGCGCATCCAGATTGCCCGAGGGATTGGTGTAGCGTTGCTCGTCCTTATGATTACGCTGCGCGTGGCTCGGGAGACGCCCGTACTGGCGCATTGGGCTGCGCGCGATCCCGTATCGACGGAGCAAGCCATGCGGGCAGTGATTCCGCCGGGAAGCCTGGTCTATGGACCGAAGGCTCAATATTTTTATCCGTCGGTTGCGATTGGAGCGGACTATCGTAGTCCCGTCGATGGGTCGAGTCCCGGCAGAGCCAGCACTCCGGGCAGGCCAGGACTGCCAACACCCATGACGGAGGCATGTCGCGTTCCCGCCTACCTCGTGTGGCCTCTTACGGAGGATGCTGAACCGCTGCCTCCGCTTCCACACGCCACGTTAGAGCGCGTCTCCGAAGATACCGAGCAACCGGAACCTGCGGGAGCTTTCGAGAGAGCGGTCGAAAAGATTCCCGGAGGGAGTGCGGTGCTCGACGCAGAAGGGCTCACGGTCTATCGTCTGCGGCTGGATCCGCGGTACTGCGCCGATGTTCAGGCACAAGCGCGGGTGGATGCACACTAGTCACGGAGCCGGGTACATTCTCCCGCACCACAGAACGTGCCGAATTCTTATAGCATTGACTCTCGAGGATAGATGAGAACGTCGATACGAAAACCGCTGGTGCTGGCCATTCTGGACGGGTGGGGATATCGCCCGGAACGTGACGCAAACGCAATTGCCCAGGCGCGAAAACCAAATTACGACCGCCTGCTGCGCGAGTTTCCCAACACATTGCTGCATGCTTCGGATCACTTCGTCGGGCTGCCGGATGGGCAGATGGGCAACAGCGAAGTAGGGCATTTAAACATCGGCGCGGGCCGTGTGGTGTCGATGGACATCACGCGTATCGATGCGATGATCGCGAACGGCAGCTTCTACGAGCATCCGGAGATTGTGCGAGCGATCGACCGCGCGTGCGAAGAGGGACGGCAGCTGCATCTGCTGGGGCTGCTCTCGAATGGCGGCGTGCATTCGCAGCAGGCGCATCTGCATGCGCTGCTGCGCGCGGCGAAGATGCGGGGCGCCGAGCGCGTGTTTGTCCATGCCTTCCTCGATGGACGCGACACGCTGCCGACGAGTGGGGCGGGCTATCTGGAGACGCTGGAGCGCGCGATCGACGAGATCGGCGTAGGGCGGCTGGCGACGGTGAGCGGCCGTTACTACGCAATGGACCGTGATCGCCGCTGGGAGCGGGAGCGGCTGACCTTCGATGCGATGGTGAAGGGCACTGCCGAAGCGGGCGCGCACAGCGATGCGATTGCGCGCGTGAAGGAGAGTTACAGCCAGGGGGTGACGGACGAATTCATCGTCCCTTTCGTGGTGGCGGACGCGGCGGGCAAGCCGGTGGCGCGGGTGCGTGATGAGGATGTATGCATCTGCTTTAACTATCGCGCGGACCGAGTGCGGCAGATCACGCGGGTGTTGGCGCGTGAGAGTGGCATCACGGCACAGGGCGGCCGCGAGCTGCCCGGCGCGGAAGACCTGGACAAGACGATCCCCCGCTTTGAGGTCCCCAAGCATCTGCATTACCTGTCGATGACGCAATACGACAAGCAGTTCAAGCTGCCGATGATCCTGTTGCCGGAGTCGATGGAGAATCTGCTGGCGAACCGCCTGGCCAACGCGCAACTGCGTAACCTGCGCGTGGCGGAAACCGAGAAGTATGCGCACGTCACCTACTTCTTCAACGGGGGCATCGAGAAGGAGTTTCCCGGCGAAGACCGGCAGATGGTGCCGTCGCAGAAGGTAGCGACGTATGATCTGGCGCCGGAGATGAGCGCGTTGGGAATTGCAGATGTCGTCACCAAGGCGGTGGCAGATACGGCGTTCCAACTGATTGTGGTGAACTTTGCGAATGCGGATATGGTGGGGCACTCGGGCAAGCTGGAGCCGACCATTCGCGGCGTAGAGACCGTGGACGCATGCCTGGGCCAGCTCTACACGGCGGTGCGGCAGGCGGGGGGGGCGATGCTGATCACCGCGGACCACGGCAATGCGGAGCTGTTGGTGGATCCAGTGAGCGGAGGGCCGCACACCGCGCATACGACGAATCCGGTGCCGTTTGTGCTGGTGAGCGAGGACGCGGCCAGGTACCGGTTGCGCGAGGGCGCTTCGCTACGGGACATCTCACCAACGGTGCTGGCGATGCTCGGTTTGGAACAGCCCGCGGAGATGAGCGGAGCGGATCTTCGTTTGAGGCTGTAGAGCGCTAGCGGCGCTTGCGCGTTGCCGCGGTGAGCTCTCTCTGGAACGCGGTGAGAGTTTGCCTTTTCAGTTTGTCGGCTGGGAGGCCGCGGCGCTCGAGCGCCTGCTCGAGATGGCGGACCGGATCGGTGGGGCCATTCAGCGGCCACGGCTTGCAGTCGATCAGGGTAGGGCCGACGCCGCGCCGGGCGCGCTGGATCGCCTCTTGCGCGACGCGATAGATGGCGACGACATCATTGCCATCCACAGGGATGCCGTAGAGGGTGAGCGGCTCGGTGTTGCGTGCGCTGCTGAGGTCTGCGTCGGCGGCGCTTTCGATCACGAAGACAATGCCCAGCTTGTGTGCGGCGGCGTAAGCTAACGCGGGAGCTAGCGCGTTCAGTGAGGCGATGCCTGGGCCGCTGAAGGCGAGCGCGACGTGCTTTGCGCCTTGCTGTGCCAGGGCATAGCCGGTAGCGATGGCGAAGCGGGCCTCGGCTGTGGTCGCGGACGCGAGCACGCCGGGGAGCGCGGCTCCAGCGAGCACGCGGCGCAGCGCGTGGCCGCGTGCCAGGGCGGCGAGGCGATCGCCGGCAACGGGCATCACGGAGTCGCCATCCTCGAGATGTGTCACTGTTCCGGTGACGATTGCTTCGCGTGCGACGAGCGGGACCGCAGTCTGCCTAAGGCGATTGCGCTGCCGTAGCAACTTGGTGCGAAGCAGGGTGACGTAGAGATGCTGGATCCGTTCGTCCGAGATAAGAGGTTGAGGTGTGGCGGCGATGGCCGCGCTGGGCCTTCTTGGCATCTTCAGCAATGATCCTTGGAATGTTTCGGAGTAAGGAAGCGAATAACGCGGTCGGATCGATTGTAAAGCCTTCTTCGGCCGGTGCGGAGATTGCCGACACTGTCGCTCGGGATTGGCGCAGCGTGATCCAGACGGAGCGGAAATGATAGAGCCGGAGGTGTGCGTCAGAGTGCCACAGCTCGTCGCGATGCGCAACGAGTGCTTTTCAACAGAAGTGTGCATAAGCCTGTGCACAAGGGCGCCACGTGCGCGATTCGTGCAGTGTTTATCGGCAGTTGCACGCCATGCACTACTTTCGTTGCAGGGCAGCGAAGGCACTCGAATGCCTGACTTTCAGGTGGAGTAATCGGCGTTGATGGAGACGTATTCGCGGGTGAGATCGCAGGTCCAGAAGCGGCATGCGCCGTTGCCGAGTCCGAGGTCGATGTGGACGGCGAACTCGGGCTGGCTGAGGTAGCGATGCGCGGCGGCTTCGTCGAAGTTGACAGATCGGCCGCCCCGCTCGCAGATGAGGAGATCGCCGAGACGGATAGCGATGCGCGCGGGGTCGACCTCAGCGCCGGAGTAGCCAGTGGCGGCGATCAGGCGGCCCCAGTTGGGGTCACTGCCGGCCCAGGCGGTCTTGACCAGCGGCGAGTGCGCGATGGCTTTGGCGATACGCAGCGCGTCGGCATCCGACGCGGCACCGTGGATGTTGAGCTCGACCAGGTGTGTGGCGCCCTCGCCGTCGGCAACGATCTGCTTTGCCAGCGAAGTACATACCTGGCTGAGGGCTTGGGCGAATTCACCGGCGTTCTCATCGTTGAGCGCCACGCCGGCTGCCCCGCTGGCCAGCAGCAGCACAGTGTCATTGGTGGAGGTATCGCCGTCGATGGAGATGCGGTTGAAGCTGGTCTCACCGGCTTTGATGAGCAGGCGCTCGAGCAGCGCGGGCTCGGCCGCGGCATCGGTGCAGAGATAGACGAGCATGGTGGCATGCGGCTCGGCCGCGAGCTGGGGATGGATCATGCCTGCGCCCTTGGCGACGCCGGCGATCCGCACCTGACGACCATCGATGTCGACGACGGCGTGCGCCGTCTTAGGGCGCGTGTCGGTGGTCATGATGGCAGCAGCGATGCCCGCGAAGTGGTCTGCTGTGTCTCCGACGGCGGCGCGGAGCGCGGGAAGGGCGGCGCGGACTTTCTCGACGGGAAGGGGCACGCCGATGATGCCGGTGGACGACGGAAAGACGGCTTCGGGCGCGCAGCCGAAGGCTTC
>DASXGY010000198.1:0-3226 GCA_036488835.1 Acidobacteriaceae bacterium | reverse complement strand
CGGCATCGCCAGTGGCAACCCATTCACCGTGCTCTCGCTCGGCTTCATGGTGCCCGGTCACGTCACGCACCACATGGCCATCCTGCGGGATCGCTACCTCTAAGTGTCGTCACCCAGGTCACGCTGGCGCCAATTGCGCCCACACCCGTGCTTCGCTACTCTGGAACGCGGATACGCGGCCCCGGCGCGTCCGAAATGAGCGCGGTGCATAGCCGCCACGGGACGGCAAGGACAAGGACGTGCAGGACATCCTCAACAGCACCGGGCACCGCCCTACGCCGCTGCCCAAGCGTCACTGGGCCGCTACGCAGCGGTGGAATGACCTGCTCTTCGCCCACTGGCCTGTTCCCGCCGCCTCGGTCGCCCCGCTGCTGCCCGCCGGCCTGGTTCCGGACACCTTCGACGGCTCCGCCTGGATCGGTGTCGTGCCCTTCTGGATGGACCGCATCCGCTTCAATGGGCTCCCCAAAATCCCTGGCGCCCACACCTTCCCCGAACTCAACCTCCGCACCTATGTGCGCGAGGAGCACACGAATCTCTCCGGCGTCTACTTCTTCTCGCTCGACGCCGCGAACCCCGTCGCCGTCTCGGTCGCTCGCGCCTTCTTCCGCCTGCCCTATTATTGGGCCCGCATGTCCATCCGGCCGCAGCAGGACGGCCGCTTCCTCTACCGCAGTGACCGTCACCTTACCCATCGCCCAGTGCGCTTCCGTGCCACATACCGCGGCCTTGGACCCGCCCATCGCCTGGCACAGAGCGCGCCCGGCACCATCGAATATTTCCTCACTGAGCGCTACCGCCTCTATACCGCCGATCGCCGCGGCCGCCTCTTCCAGGGCGAAATCCACCATCTCCCCTGGCCGCTCGAAGCTGCCGAGGCTGACTTCCCGCTCAACGAGCTCCCCGCCGCCCACGGCATCGCGCTCCCCGACACCCAACCTGTGCTCTTTTACGCGCGCGAGCTGGTCGTCTACCTCTGGTCCGTCGAGCTGGCGAAAGGGTTCAAATCGGCATTGGGCGCAAGACGTGCGGTGCCCGCTGCCGAACCGCTGTAAGGCAGCTCCTAGCCACTAGCTGGAGCCCGCTTACAAATTTCCCGAGCACCGTTCTGCCAGAGAGAAAGTGGTCAGAGTGAAAAGCGCATCCGGTCACTGCATTCGTCAGAGGCTAGGAGCTCGAATCCGCTTTCAGCGATACTTTCCCCCATGACCGAACGCACGACCGACCTCGCCGACAAAATCGCACTCGTCACCGGAGCATCGCAGGGCATCGGACGCGCCTGCGCTCTCACCCTCGCCGCCCAGGGCGCCACGGTCGCGCTTGCCGCGCGCAATGAGGAGAAGCTCCGTGCTGTTGCCGAGGAGATCGTTGCCACTGGCGGCCGCGCCGAAGTCTTCGTCCTCGACATCAGCAACGAAGCTTCCATCAAAGACACGGCAAAAGCAGTGATCGCGAAGCTCGGCCGCATCGACATCCTGGTCAACAACGCCGGTATCACCCGCGACATGCTGCTGCTGCGTATGAAGCGGGCCGACTGGGACGATGTGATCGCGACCAATCTCACCGGCACTTTCCTGCTGACTCAGGCCGTACTCAGCTCCATGATGAAATCGCGCTGGGGCCGCATCATCAGCATCTCCAGCGTGGTGGGCGAGACCGGCCAGGCTGGCCAGGCCAACTATGCGGCGTCGAAGGCCGGCCTCATCGGCTTTACCAAGTCCCTCGCGCGCGAGATGGCCTCGCGCAACGTTACAGCGAACGTCGTCGCGCCCGGCATGATCGAGACCGCCATGACCGCTGTGCTCGAGGAGAAGCAGAAAGCCGCGATGATGCAGTTCATCCCGCTCGGCCGTCCCGGCACCGACCAGGACATCGCCAACGCGGTCGCCTTCCTCGCCTCGGAAAAGGCCAGCTACATCACCGGGCACACGCTGGATGTAAACGGCGGCATGCACATGGGTTAGCTTGGCCGCCGCTGCGGCCCGCGAATGCTGTCTACAGAAATGCAGCCGCCACAACGCAGATGGTGAGCAGCAGCGCCGCGGTGATCCGCTTCGCGGCCAGGGCAGCATCGCGACTCTGCCGCGATTGGATCCCGCTCGGCGAAAGTTCTTCCCGTTTCATCGTGCGTTCTCGTTTGTCAGGTGCAACGATGTCGTAGTGCGATCGATAAGCGCGATGGTCCCAGCTACGGCAAGGCAGGTAAGAAACAAGAGAAATAGCGTTGCGAGCGATTTCATGACGTTCTCCGGGCGGCTCGCGCGTTGGCGATGCAGCCTTTATCGAGCGCCGGCCGGAAGCACAGCCCTCAACATCGCATAGTGGTCTGGGATGGCGAAGTGTTACAGAATAATCAACGGCTGTGGTTGCGGCCGATTTGCGGCGGCCTTATTCACGCCGCGGGAGCGCCCTTCACCTTCGCCGGCATGGGACGCATCGCCGTCTGCTCGCCGCGTGCGGCCAGCTGCTTCAGCAATTCCGCATTGAACTCTGCCCCCACCACGAGCAGCAGCGCGACCACATAAAACCACAGCATCAGGATGATCACCGCGCCCAACGATCCGTAGGTCTTGTTGTAGTTGGAGAAATGGCTGAAGTAGTAGCTAAGACCGGCCGAGCTCAGGAAGATGCCGAGCACCGCCACCACTGCGCCCGGCAGCGTATCCATGAAGCGCTGTTTGCGATTCGGCGCAAAGTAATACTGGATCTCGACTGCCACCACGAAGATCACGAATATCGTAGCCAGGCGCATCAGCGGCCAGATGTCCGCAAGCGCCGGCGGGACCAGAAGCAGCTCAGTCAGCAGATGTCCGAAGCGCGGTCCGGCAATGATCAGCAGCAGACCAAGCAGACTCAGCAGGCCGGTGGTCAGCGTCAGCAGCAATGCCTGCACCCGGTCGCGCCACCAGCTCCGCGGCTTCTCCACGTCGTAGGCCACGTTCAGCGCTTCGATGGAGGCCGCAAACGCTCCTGAGGCTGCCCAGAGATAGCTCAGCAGGCCGAAAGAGAGCAGGCCGCCGCGATGCGGAACGAGCAAGCTGGACAGGATGTGCTGCACCATATGCATCGCCGCCGGGGGCACCAATACGGCCAGAATGTCCAGCAACTGATCGAACAGGTTTGGAATCGGCAGATAGCCCAGCATCGCGGAAAGAAAGATCAGCAACGGCACCAGCGCCAGCAGGAAGTAGTAGGACATCGCTGCCGCCATGGTGAAAGCGCGGGT
>DASXGY010000183.1:0-12015 GCA_036488835.1 Acidobacteriaceae bacterium | reverse complement strand
CCCTTGCTGATGAGGTCGTCGATCAGGATGCCGGTGTAGGCCTCGGTGCGGTCGAGGGTAAACGCAGGCTCGCCGCGCACAGCGAGCGCGGCATTGATGCCGGCCATCAGGCCCTGACATGCTGCCTCCTCATAACCAGATGTTCCGTTGATCTGGCCGGCGAGGTAGAGGCCGGCGATGGACTTCACACGCAGGCTGCGGTCGAGCTCCGTCGGATCGATGGCGTCGTACTCGATGGCGTAGCCAGGCCGCAGCATCTCGGCGTTTTCGAGGCCCGGGATGGAGCGCACCACCTGCCACTGCACATCCATGGGCAGCGAGGTGGACATGCCATTGACGTAGACCTCGTGGGTGTCGAGGCCTTCGGGCTCGAGGAAGAACTGGTGCTGCTCCTTGTCGGGGAAGCGGACGACCTTGTCCTCAATGGATGGGCAGTAGCGGGGCCCGATGGCCTGAATCTGGCCGGAGTACATGGGCGAGCGCGAGACGTTTTCGCGGATGATGCGCAGCGTCTCCGGCGTGGTGTAGGCGATGTGGCAGGAGACCTGACGCTGCGGCAGCGTGGTGGTGCGGAAGCTGAAGGGCGTGGGGTCGGCATCGCCGGGCTGCTCCGCAAAGCGTGACCAGTCGATGCTGCGGCCATCGAGACGCGGCGGCGTGCCGGTCTTGAGGCGGCAGCCGCGGAGGCCAAGGCGCTTCAGGCTCTCCCCGAGCAGGACGCTGGGCGGCTCGCCACTGCGGCCTGCGGGATATTGCTCCTCACCACAGTGGATGAGGCCGTTCAAAAACGTGCCTGTGGTGATGACAACTGCGCCGGCTTCGACGGTGCGGCCGTCGCGCAGCTTGAGGCCGTGAGCGCGGCGGGCGCCGTCGGGAGCCGCGTCCATAAGAAGATCGATGACCTCAGCCTGCTTGATGAAGAGGCCGGGCTGCGCTTCGAGCACCTGGCGCATCTTGATGCGGTACTGCTGCTTGTCACACTGCGCGCGCGGTGACCACACAGCAGGGCCGCGCGAGGTGTTGAGCAGGCGGAATTGGATGCCGACGGCGTCCGCGACTTCGCCCATGATGCCGCCCAGAGCATCGACTTCGCGCACGAGGTGGCCCTTGGCGATGCCCCCGATGGCGGGATTGCAGGACATTTGCGCGATGAGATCGAGGTTGAAGGTGTAGAGCGCGGTGCGCAGGCCCATGCGCGCCGCAGCCATGGCGGCCTCGCAGCCGGCGTGACCGGCTCCGACGATGACGACGTCGTATTGCTCGGTAAATGGCATGGGCCTTTCCATTTTACCGGTTTGACGGAATAGAGCGCGATCAACGCAAGGTAAATGGCAGGGCTGGGGAAGTTCGATTGTGGATGACTGAAATATCGCTCAGAAGCGGAGGCGGAGCACCAGCTCGAGCTGGCGCTCGCGGTAGAGGTTGGTGCTGTTGCTGTTGGTCACAGTGCCGAAGGTGGGTTCCCAGGTGAGCGTGGGATTGGTAGTGGCGCTGGAGGCTCCACTGATTTCGTAACCGAGAGTGCTGATTTGTGTCACGTTCTGATGGTTCAACAGATTGAAGCCTTGCACCATGAGCTCGAGCCGTATTTTTTCGCTGACCGGGATGGTGCGCGAGGCGCGGAGATCCACGGTGTAGGTGCCGGGATAGCGATAGGTGTTGCGGCCCACTGCGGGGATCCAGGTGGCGCCGCCGGAGCCGTTGATGCTGCTGCCTAGTCCAGTGAGCTTTTCCGTCTGGCCGAACTGGTTGAGGTAGCGGATGTACGGGATCGCACCCGCGGTGCGCAGGGAGTACGGCAATCCGGTCTGCGCACTGGCCGTGGGCGCGAGGGCATAGCCGTTCGCGAGAGCGCCGCGCCAGCCGTGGGCCTTCCATGGCGCGCGCAGAATGAAGGCGGCAGTGGCGCGCTGACGAACATCGAAGTTCGAGTCGGCGTATTCGAGATTCAGGTCGGTGGGATCGAGCACATCGTTGACGTCGGTAAAGGTGGTCTCGTTCTGGTTGTTGTCTTGCGCGTGCGCGTAGGTGTAGCTGGCGCTCAGGTGCAACCAGCGGCCGCCCTGGTGCGCGACCTTGACCACCATGGCCTGATAGTGCGAGCCGGTCATGCTGTTGATGTCGGTGATGGAGCCGTAAGCCGGATTGAGGCGCTGCGTGAAGAGGTGCGTCGAGTAAGTGGATTGCTTGAGCGGCCCCTGCTGCAGCGGATCTTTCGCGGTGTAGGTAATGGGAACGGCGGTCGCGAGGTCGATGTTGGTGTCCATGAAATTGGGCAGGAACTGACCGGTGCTGTGCAGATAGCTGACCGTCACCTCCGTGTTGCGGGCGATGCGCTGGGCCAGCGAGACCTCGGACTGGGCGATGCGTGGGTTCTGGAAGTTGGGATCGAAGTAGTCGGCGGTGGGGGTCTCGGGCACTATGGCGCGGCCGCTGAAGATGTACGGAAAGGTTGGCGCACCCGCGTCTCCGGGGCGGAAGTAGTAGCCGAGCTGGCCGGAGGGAGAGCCGGTCTCGGTATAGGCGGAGAAGATGGTGGAGTTGATGATGCGGCCGAAGTAGATGCCATAGCCGCCGCGCAGAACGGTGTTGCCATGACCGGTGAGGTCGTATGCAGCGCCGATGCGCGGGCCGTAGTTGTTGTGGTCGCTGGGAATGAAATGGGTTTGGGGCAGAGCGGGATTGGGCAGCAGTTTGTTCTGCGGCGGAAGCTGCTCGTATTCATAGCGCAGGCCGTAGGAGAGCGTGAGGCGATGCTTGACCTTCCAATCATCGCTGAGAAAGACGGCGTAGTCGTTGGTATCGAAGCTGAAGACCTGCGGGCCGAGCTGCTGGGTGTAGTAGTTGTAACAGGGTGAGGTGCCAAGGCCGCTGCCGTTGGCGTCGCAACGGCTGGGCGCGAGCGCGTCGGAGGCGAAGTCCAGCAGGCTGGAGTAATCGTAACTGCCGTTGCCGTTGTAGATGCTGTTGATGCCGTCGAGCACATGGTTGAAGTCGTAGCCCAGCTTGAAGATGTGATTGCCGCGGACGTAGCTGAAGGTGCTGGCCGCCTGGGTGCGGTGCTCGTCGGGCAGCGCGGCACGGTCGAGCGTGGGCGGTTTGCCGATGCGCAGCCCGGAACCGGAACCGATGAGCGTGATCTCGGGCGAGCGACCAAAGGTGTTGTGGCTGAAGGGCTGCTCGAAGACGGAGGGCGGAGCGCTGAACTGGGATTCGAAGTCGCGCCCGTACTGCACGCGCAGCTCATGCATAAGGTTGGCGGTAAGAAAGGTGTTCCAGCGGCCGATGATGACGTCGTCGGTGACATGGTCGTCGCCGTAGCTTGCCACGCCATAGCTCGAGGCCGTCTGCGTGAGCGCGCCGTGGGGTGAGTTCCAGCGCAGGTAGTTGTACTGCACGGAGATGTGATTGCGGTCGTTAAGCTGCCAGTCGAGCTTGGGGAAGAGAATGATCTGGCCTGCGGTGCGCGGCACCAGGCCGGTTTCGCCCATCAGCCCGGAGACGAACTGCTGATATTGCTCCAGCGCGTAGCTGGGCAGCGGCACGCCGAGGCGCTCCTGCAGGGTTTGGAGATCGGACGAGGTGAGTTGGCGATTGAAGAAGGTCGTTATGTTGCCGGGGCGCGAGATGGCTGGGAAGTTGCGGTGGAACTGGTCGTAGGTGAAGAACCAGAAGAGACGGTCTTTGCGGACCGGGCCGCCAACGGCGACTCCCCACTGCTGGCGGGTGTCGGTGGGCGCAACCGATACGGCGGCGACGGTTCCGTCCGGTTGTAACTGCGCCAGTTGCGTGAAGGGATTGCGCGCCCCCCAGGCGTTGTCGCGATCGAAGACAAAGGCGTTGCCGTGAAAGTGCTTGGTGCCGCTGCGAGTGACAGTGTTGACGACGCCGCCAGCGGCGCGGCCGTATTCGGAGGAGTAGTTCGATGTGTTGACCTGGAACTCGCGCACCGAGGCCTGGCTGGCGAAGTAGGCGGTGCGGGTGCGGCCGCGCTCTTCGGAGAAGAAGGCCTGGTTGTTGTCAGCGCCATCGAGGGTGTTGTTGTTGAGCAGCACGCTGATGCCGCGGAAGCTGAGTAGCCCGTAGCCCTGCTGGTCCGGCGCGACGGCAGGGGTGAGCAGCGCGAAGTAAGTCCAGCGGCGGCTGTTGCTGGGGAGTTCGTCGATGGAGGTCTCGTCGATGTTGGTGGAAAGCGCGGGCGAGCTCAAATCGAGAACAGCGCCGGGCTCGCGGACTTCGACGGTTTCTTCCGCGCGAGCGATGGTGAGATTCGCGGGGAGCGGGGTGAAGCGGCCGACTTCGACGGGGACGCGCGGGATGTGCAGGCGGGCGAAGCCACTTTGCGTGATCCATGCGTCGTAGTTGCCGGGAGGCAGGCCGAGAAAGCGGAAGTTGCCTTGTGCGTCGGTGCGCGACTGGTAGATATGACCGGTATCGGCGTTGGTGAGATCGACTTCGGCGTCCGCGAGAGCGGCGTCTCCGGGACCGACCACCATGCCGCCGACGACGCCCTGCGTGGTGGACTGGCCCCAGGAAGGTGGAATGAAGAGAGAGGAAACGGCGAGCGCTGTAACGATGCCGCAGAGTGCGCACTTTCTGCGAATCGTTCCCCAACGCGCGCCGCATTGCGGCATGGCCCGTGCTCCTGAATGCCGGTCCTGACTGCAGTCTGGATTCGGCTTGGAGCCGGCCTGTTTCGATGATGCTGGAAACGCGGCGACGGCTCCATGCCCCATAAGTGGTGCCGGAGGCCCAGGTATCGAAGAAAACGGGACCTGAAAACGGCATCTGGATGTTGCAGAATGGAACCGCGCCGAAGGCCGTGTGACGTTGACTATGACTGAGATTCGAGAGTTCCAGGAGATATCTCCGGAAAACGTGCCTGTCCGAGGTTTCCTGCACACCGCAGCGAATTCCGGTGCAGACGCTCTGGTGCTGACACATGGCGCCGGCTCCAACTGCAGGTCGCCACTTCTAGTAGCTCTGGCGAATGCGTTCAGCGAGTCTGGCCTAACTGTGCTGCGATGCGATCTGCCGTTCCGGCAATTGCGGCCAACAGGGCCACCGCCGCGAGGAAGCGCGGAACGCGATCAGCAGGGACTGCGGGCCGCAGTCGCGTGTATGCGACGCCTGACCCCGAGCCGCGTTTTTCTCGGCGGCCACTCTTATGGTGGGCGGCAGTCGTCGATGCTCGCCGCAAGCGAGCCGGGCCTGGTGGAACGGCTTCTTCTCCTCTCCTACCCGCTGCATCCTCCGCGGCGGCCGGATGAGTTGCGGACAGCGCACTTCCCGCGCCTGAAGACGCCTGCGCTCTTCGTGCACGGCGCATGCGATGGATTCGGCACGCTTGCCGAGATGGAGGAGGCATTGAAACTCATCCCGGCACAGTCGGAGCTGCTTCCCATACCGGGTGCGGGGCATGAGCTCCTGACGAAGCGCAATCGTGAGGAGCTGCCCCGGCTGTGTGTGGAGAGATTTCGATCCTTTGCGGGCGGCTGAACGGCGCGATGCAGATAGCTGCACGTCGATAAGCTGCTCGAATACCCTCCGATAGACTAGAGAGAGCGATGTTTATTGACGAAGCGAGAATCCGAGTGAAGGCGGGGGATGGCGGCAACGGCTGCATGGCCTTTCGCCGGGAGAAGTTTGTACCCCGCGGCGGCCCCTCCGGCGGCGATGGCGGACACGGCGGCGACGTAGTGATGGAATCCAGCGAGCGGCACAACACGCTGGTGCATTTCCGTTTCAACCCGGAGCACAAGGCGGAGCGTGGCCGGCACGGCGAAGGATCGAACTGCACGGGGCGCGACGGCGAGACCATGATCCTGAAGGTGCCGGTGGGCACCGCGCTGTACGACGAAGAGACTGGCGACCTGATCCATGATTTCGCGCATCCCGATGAGCGGATCGTCGTGGCACGCGGCGGGCGAGGCGGCCGCGGCAACCAGCACTTTGCGACGCCGACGCACCAGGCTCCGCGGGAACACGAAGCGGGGCGACCGGGCGAGGAGCGCAGCTACCGGCTGGAGCTGAAGCTGCTGGCGGACGCGGGGCTGGTGGGCTATCCGAATGTGGGCAAGAGCACGCTGATCTCGCGGCTTTCCGCCGCGCGGCCGAAGATTGCCGACTATCCGTTCACGACGCTGGAGCCGAATCTGGGTGTGGTGACTGTGGGCGACGCGCCGCACGAAGAGAGCTTTGTGGTGGCGGATATTCCGGGGCTGATCGAAGGCGCGAGCCAGGGTGCGGGATTGGGAGTGCAGTTCCTGCGGCACATTGAGCGCACGCGCGTGCTGGTGCATCTGGTGGATGTCTCGGACGGCAGCGGGCGCGAGTCACCGGTGGATGACTTCAAGGTGATCCAGGCGGAGCTGGCGAGCTTCGGCCATGGCCTAGCCGAGAAGCCGATGATGGTGGTGGCGTCCAAGGCGGATGTGGCGAACCCGGAGAAGCTGAAGAAGCTGCAGGCGATGGCGAAGCGGCGGAAGCTGCCGTTCTATGCGATCTCGGCGGTGAGCGGGCAGGGTGTGGATGCGCTGAAGTACGCGATTGCCGCGGAGGTGCGGCGGGCGCGAGACGCGGAGCGGGAGAGCGCGACGCAGGAAGCAACTTCTAGCTTCTAGCGATGGAAGTGGAGTCTGCGAGATGCGGTTATCCGCTGACCTGCCAATTTTTAGACCTGCACAGGCGCGAGGCGTGCCGCGCGGGCGGGGCGGCGCGTGACTTCGAGCTGGGGCAGGGTGATGAGCTCCCAGGCGGTGCGGTCGGCGAGCAGGCGGGAGACCAATGCAGTGTGCATGGCGTGACCGGCGCGCTCGGCGACGACGCGGCCGAGGATGCGATGGCCGGCGAGTGCGAGGTCGCCGATGAGGTCAAGCACCTTGTGGCGGACGAATTCATCCGAGAAGCGCAGGCTGCCATTCTGCACACCGGTGCGGGTGAGGATGATGGCGTTCGCCTCCGATGCGCCGCGGATCAACCCCATATCGCGCAGCATGCGCTCGTCTTCGCGGAAGCCGAAGGTGCGGGCCGGGGCGATCTCTGCACCGTAGGCGTCGGCGGCCAGATCGACCGTATATTCCTGGCGGCCGATAGGGGTGCGGAAGTTGATCTCGTAGGTGATGCTGTAGCCGTCGCCGGGATAGACACCGATGAACTTGTCATTCTCCCGCACCTCGACCTTGCGCAGGATGCGGAGGTATTCGCGGCGGCGGCGCTGGATCTTGATGCCGACATCGTGGAAGGCTTCCGCATAGGGACGCGCGCTGCCGTCCAGGATGGGCAGTTCCAGGTTGTCGAGCTCGACGATGACGTTGTCGATGCCGGTGCCGATGCAGGCGGAGAGAAGATGCTCGGTGGTGGAGATGAGGACGCCCTGGCGCATGAGGCTGGTGGCGTAGGAGACCTTGGCCACGTTGCGGCCGATGGCCTGGATTTCGAAGTTGTCGAGGTCAGTACGGCGGAAGACGATGCCGGTGCCGGCGGGAGCAGGAAGGAGTCGCAACTTGACGGGAGCGCCGCTATGAAGACCGATTCCGGAAAATGCGATGCTGCCGGCGATTGTCTGTTCAAGTTGAGCCTGCATTAAGGCGTGGGCACCCCTGCCGAACTACTTTGACGTTTCTCCCGTGGATCCAGGGGACCGGCGGACCATTTTGGGTCTTTCATGAAGGAAAGGCCAGGCCGAGACCGCGTCCCCCGCATCAGCGTAGCGGGAGAATGCTTTACCGCGAATAGACTACCCACACACGCAAAAGTTTCACTGTTGTAAAGATACGACATAAAGGCGGCAAAAATGACTGAGATGCAACACAGCAGACTCGCCGGAGGGAAGCTGCAAATCTCTGGAAGGAAAGATGATAGCGTTGGCCGTGATTGGGTTGCCCGGCTGGAGCGCAAACTCGAGGACATCCTGGCGCGGGTATCCGCGTTGGTTCGGCTGGAAAGTCCAACGAGTCGTTATGACGCGGTAAGCGCGGCCCAGGAGATGGTAGCGGGATGGGTTGAGGAGCTGGAAGGGCGGGTGGAGCGGCACGCTCACGATGGCAGCGGAGGCGTGTTGGAGGCCCGATTTGGGAATCCGGAAGATGGCCGAAAGCCAGTGCTGCTGCTGGGTCACCTGGACACGGTATGGCCGGTTGGGACGCTGGCGCGCATGCCCTGGCGGGTGCAGGACGGCTGGGCCTTTGGGCCCGGGGTGCTGGATATGAAGGCCGGCGTGGTGATGGCGCTGGAGGCGATGAGGCTGGTGCGCGAAGTGGATGCGGATCGGCCGGTGGTGCTGCTGTTGAGCGGCGACGAGGAGACGGGGAGCCACCATTCGCGGGAACTGATCGAAGAGATCGCGAAGGGATGCAGGGCAGCGTTTGTGCTGGAGCCGGCGCAGGGCCCTCAGGGTGCGTACAAGACGGCACGCAAGGGTGTGGGACAGTTTCGGCTGGAGATCGCTGGGGTGCCTTCGCATAGCGGAGTGGATTTTGGCGCGGGACACAGCGCGGTGCGGGAGCTGGCCTGGCAGATCGAGCAGATCAGCGCGATGACGGACCTGCAACGCGGGACGACGCTGAATGTTGGCGTGATCGGCGGCGGCACGCAGTCCAATGTGGTGGCGGGGGCGGCGTGGGCGGAGATCGATCTGCGGGTGAGGACCGTCGCGGAGGCGGAGATGGTCGCGCGGCGGCTGGAGGCTCTGAAGGCGCGGGATGCGCGATGCACCTTGCGGCTGACCGGGGGGTTGAACCGGCCGCCGATGGAGCGAACGGAAGATACGGCGGCGCTGTTTGTTCAGGCGAAGGAGCTGGCTGCGGGGTTGGGGTTTGCGCTCGAAGAGGCGGCGACCGGGGGCGGCTCGGATGGGAACTTCACCTCGGCGCTGGGAGTACCGACGCTGGATGGCATGGGTGCCATCGGTAATGGCGCACATGCGGAGAATGAATCCATTCGCATCGACTCACTCGTCTCTCGAACAGCGCTGCTTGCCGCGATGATTGCCACGACGGTATGACGGCAGCGTGCATGTTGCTCAGGGAGGCTGACCGGTGTTGATGACCATTGAGGGAATGCTGCTGCTGGCTGTGCTTAGCCGAGTCTTTGCGTTGACGCGGCGTGAAGACACGCGTCCTGTGGACGCGCGGGTGCTCTCGACTTCGCGCTGTTTGCGGCGCGAGCCGGCGGCTTAGGTTCTCGGACCGCCCTGCATGGCCTCGATCATGCTGGTGACGAGCGCGAGGGGCAGGCCCACCACGTTGAAGTAGCAGCCGTGGATGCGCGGCACCCAGCGGCCGGCGCGGCCCTGGATGGCGTAGGCGCCGGCCTTGTCGAGCGGCTCTCCGGTGGCTACGTACTCAGCAATCTCGTCGTCGGATAACGTTGCGAAGCGAACAAATGTCACTTCGGCGGCGCGCTGGCGCTCGCGCCCTTTCGCGAGGCAGACGCCGGTGATGACCTGGTGGGTTTGGCCGGAGAGCAGGCGCAGCATGCGGGCTGCGTCGGCCGCGTCCCGCGGCTTGCCGAGCACCTCGTCATCGACCAGAACGATGGTGTCCGCGCCGAGGATGATGGTGTCTGGTGTGACCGGGTGACTGGCGAGGACAGCTTCGGCTTTCTCGCGCGCGAGCCGGGTGACGAAGCGGATGGGATCCTCACCGGGCTTGCGGACTTCCGGTACGTCGGCGCTGATGACATCGAAGGTGAAACCTGCCTGCGCGAGGAGCTCGCGGCGTCGTGGCGATGCGGAGGCCAGAACCAATGGAGCCACGATGGATGGGGCCTGCGTGCTTAGTGCGCCCGGCGCGGTCACGCTTTGATCCCTACCTGCACCCCGCGGGAACTGCAGATGCCCCAGGCCATGCGCGGCGTGTTGTGGGCGAGGCCGTAGCGGCCGTCCGGGCCGAGCAGGATGATGCCGCCGTGTCCGCCGAGGCGGCGGAAGAGATAGGCGATGGCAGCTTGCGCAGCGTCCTCCGGAGCATCGCCGCCGAGGACACGATCGACGGCCCACTTGCCGAGCACCAGCTTCATAATGGGCTCGCCCCACCCGGTGAGCGAGACGGCGGCGCTGAGATTGTCTGCATAACAGCCGCAGCCGATGAGCGAGGAGTCTCCAACGCGGCCGGGGGCCTTGTTGAGCGTGCCGCCAGTGGAGGTGGCAGCGGCGAGGTTGCCGCCGGCATCGAGCGCGACCGCGCCGACCGTGTCGTGTGACGACGCATCGTAGGAGGCAAGGCCTGGGGGCTCTTTGTCTGTCTCCTGGGCGATGGTCTCGACACCGGAGAAGGTCTGGTCGGGCAAGCCGGCGCGCTCTTTATGTTGCGCCAGGGCGAGCCGCTCGCGCTCGCGATCGAGGACCAGTTCTGAATTGTCAATGAGCGGCATACCGTGCGCGGCAGCGAAGTTCTCGGCGTCGCGGCCAACGAAGTAAACGTGCGGACTCTTTTCGAGGACGAGACGCGCGGCGTGGATGGGATTGCGCAGTCGCTCGACGCAGGCGACGCCGCCGGCGCGCATGCTGCCGGTGATTCCCCCGTCCATCAGCAACGCGTCGAGCTGGACTTTGCTGTCGCGAGTGAGAAAGGAGCCGCGGCCGGCATCGAAGGCTTCGTCGTCTTCGAGGACTGTGACAGCGGCCTCGACTGCGTCAACAGCGGTGGCGCCGCGCTCCAGCAATGCGTAGCCGGCAAGCAGCGCGCTGCGGACGCCGAAGGTGTGGGCCTCGACGGCTTCGTCGGGGATAGCCCACGCGCCGCCATGAACGAGAAGGATGGGTTGATCGGGCATGCGAACAGATCATCCTACATGGGGCGTTCCGGCGGGTTGTCATCCCATGGAAACGGATGCCTTGACTATCTACACATCGATTGTGTAGACAGTCTAGGCATAGGCATATTCCATTGCGTGCCTGATTGCCAGGAGGGTTCCCATGCGATGGCGGAATAGGTTGGGTTTGCGTTTGCGCGGGCTGCTGTTTCGCAGACGGGAAGAGCAGAGCCTGCAGGCGGAGATGCAGTTTCATCTGGATGCGCTGGTAGCGGAGAACATCGCCGCAGGGATGTCTGCGGAGGAAGCTCGCTATGCGGCGATGCGGACATTTGGGAATGCGACACTGGCCAACGAGCGGACACGAGAGACATGGGGCTGGACGTGGCTGGAGCGGCTACTGCAGGACCTTCGCTTTGCCATGCGGCAGATCGGTCGTGCGCCGGGCTTTGCGCTGATCGCGATTCTGACGCTGGCCTTAGGAATCGGAGCCAACACAGCTGTGTTTACGCTTACGCATGCGATGTTGCTGAGCAGCCTTCCGGTTCAGGAGCCGGACCGGCTGGTGCGGCTGGCCATCGACCTGACCGATGCCGATCCAACGGAGGATAACAGCGACGAGCCGCTGAGCCTGCCGATGATGCAGGCCCTGAACCGGGAGGCAAAATCGTTCGACGGCGTCTTCGGATGGTGCATTTATGCCTTCCGGCCGGAGAAGAGCGACAACCGGCGCACGATTCTGGGAGCTACGGTCAGCGGCAACGCATTCCAGGTGCTGGGTCTCCACGCGGCGGCGGGACGGCTGATCCAGCCGGCGGACGATCAGCCGGGCGGCGGCCCGGATGGCTGGGCTGGGGTGATCAGCTATCGTGACTGGGTGCAGCGGTATCACATGGACCGCTCAGTCGTGGGACGCCACATCGTAGTGACAGATCATCCGGTGACGATCGTAGGCGTGGCGCCCGCAGGATTTGAGGGCATGCTGACGGCGCAGCATCCGGATCTGTATCTGCCGCTAGAGTTCGACGGAGCGCTGAACGGCGAGTCAGGACTGCACAACGGCGATCGGCTGTGGCTGGTGACGTTTGCCCGGCTGCGCCGCGGGGTGAGCCGCCAGGAGGCGCAGGCGGAGATGACCGCGATCTTTCCCTCGCTAAGGCGCGAGGTGCTGTCGCCTCGACTGCAGAAGGCGCCCGGGGTGCAGAAGGCGCGGCTGGCGGTACGGCGGGGGAACAGCGGCTGGAGCCAACTGCAGCAGGA
>DASXGY010000166.1:0-2249 GCA_036488835.1 Acidobacteriaceae bacterium | reverse complement strand
CCGCGCTGTAGTGGCCGACGCGATGTCCTGCAACCATCAGCGTCAGGGTAGTGTCCATGTGTTCGTGGATGATCACCTTGCATCCAGCCAGGGTGGGACGCCACTCGGCACGCTCGATCTGCATAACCAGGTTGCGAAAGCTTACGGTGTTATCTCGATCCACGGTGCGCTCGTATCGTTGCGTGAAGATCATCTCGAGGTTCCTGTTCCGGCAGGATATGAATGCCGTGCCCCGTTGCGCCGCCGGAACCGTGAAACGCTGGTTGAACTCGGCGATGTAGTGGTCGTTGAGGAATCGGTTGGCCTTTTCCAGTGTGCGGATCCCACGCAGTCGTAGCTCCTGGGGTAGTCGTCCCTGCCAGGTGGAGAAGTTGCGTTCCGAGCGGCCTCGTGCCTGCGGAGAGTAGGACGGAATCATCTGCACTCCCAGTTCCTTCATGGCGCGACCGACCTGCGTGGGACGCTCATAATTGACCTTGCCACCGCTCTTGGGCGTCCGCCAGAAATGGGCTCCACGGTCCGAATACAGTGAACAGAACAGCCCCTTGCGTTCGATTACCGCGCGCAGGCCAGCCATCACCGTGAAGGTCGTTTCTTCCGGCGCCAGCTGCGCATAGTAGATCTCGCTGGTTGCGTCGTCCAGGATCACGATCAGATCGTGCCGTCGCTCATCCTGAAACCACTGATGATCGCTGCCGTCGATGTGCAACATCATCCCTGGCAGAGGACGCCGCTCGCGCCGCTTGCGGTGCACCCCGCGCTTGGCCTTGCGCTTCACCAGACCCGCCGTCTGCAACGCCTGCTTGACCCACGTGTAGCTCAACCCGATCTGATGATCCTCGACCAGCTTCTCGTGAAAGTGCCGCACGTTCAGATCGAAGTACTTGTCTCGATACAGGGCCAGAACCTGTTCGGCCTTAGCCTTCGGTACGCGACGGCGGCTCGGTGTCCCTCGCCGCCGGTCCAGTAGGCTCTTAGGGCCTTGCTCCTCCAGCCGCTTCCGCCAGCGACGCATTTGCCGCGCGCTGATCCCCATCAACTCCGCAGCCTGCCACCACTTGATCTTCCCAGTTGTGGCTCTCAACAGCACTTCATGTAGCTTCATCGCCCGCTCCGCCGCGGTCCTCGGATAGATCTCCATGCTCTCGCGCATGGTTCCATCCTCGCCGCCCCAAAAGCGGACACTTCACTTGCTAAACAATGCGGACATATCATGTGCTAACGACAACCGCCCAACCGTACTTTACCGCCTGGTAAAAGCAGGTTGGGCGAAGTTGCCGCCAGCATGTGAAGATGAATGCAAGAGGCACGGCGCGTAGCATTGATATGCGGAAAATTATACGAAGCTGCTTCCAATTTCATCCAGGGACAGGAATTAGATCCAGTTAAAGTCGTCTTCCACTCTTCCCGAACACGCTCAGCAAAGGGCGATGATTGGTCGGTTAGTCTGGGCACTGTAAAGAAGAAGCCGCAGAGAGACGGGCGAATGGACTCTAACGCCCCTGGAAATGCACGTTAGCATCGATAATGTATTCCTGCGAGCGCCCGTTGCATGTTCCCGGCTCGTACATCCAGGTCGAAACTAGCTTCTGCGCTTCCTCGTCCAGCTTAGGATTCACCGGCTTCAGCACCTCAGCGCTAGTCACGGTTCCCTGCGCGCTCACATGCAGATGCACCACCACATCGGTCACCGGCGCATCCGGGCCGCCCTCACCTTTTGGCTGCGGCGCGGACTTCGCCACCGGCATCGCGAACTGCCGGCACATCGTGCCCTGCGACCACTCTGCCGGAACCGCGAACTCATCTTCAGGCTTCTCATCGAGCGGCGTCATTGCCAGGTCGGCATTAAGGCTGAAGCTGCTTTCGCGATACACAATGTGCGCTGGAATCAGCGCGCCCTTGATAGTGAAATACCCCGAATACTCCCAAAGCTTGCTGCCCGACCGCAGTTCCAGCAGCGAGCCATTCGCCTTGTCCACGCAGACCTCGCCTGGCAACCGCTGCTCGCCGACAATCGTCTCAAACTCGATGCAGTACGCCTCGCGTCCGCCATATGAACCCGACTTGATCTGCTCGATCACGTCGCTGTTGTCAAACGTCACAGGGCCGTAGGGCACAAGCTGACGAATTTTACGCGCCGCAAACGGAGGATCGTCCCAGCCGCCGGTCCACGCCCGCTGCACGCCTTCGGAAATCGACGAAGCCGCAAACTCGCCAAAGCGCAGGTCCTCGCGCAATGCGCCATCGCT
>DASXGY010000381.1:0-5650 GCA_036488835.1 Acidobacteriaceae bacterium | reverse complement strand
ACACCGCTTCGCGATTCCGCGCTAGATACTCCAGCGTGGCGACGCCCGCCGCCATCGCGAGCGGGTTCCCGCTGAGTGTTCCGGCCTGGTAGACAGGCCCGAGCGGCGCGAGCATGTTCATGATTTCGGCTCGGCCACCGAATGCTCCGCAGGGCAGGCCGCCCCCGATGATCTTACCCAGACAGGTCATGTCTGGAGCAATCCCGTAAAGCTGTTGCGCGCCCCCGTGCGCTACTCGAAAGCCGGTCATCACCTCATCGAAGATCAGGACCGCGCCCTGGCGCGTCGTCAGGTCGCGCAGCGCCGCGAGATAGGCCGGTTCGGGCGGCACGCAGCCCATGTTGCCGGCGACGGGCTCGAGAATGATGGCGGCAATCTCGTTCCGCCGCGCTGCGAACGCTGCTTCCACCGCGGCGACATTGTTGTAGGGCAGCGCCAGGGTGAAGTGCGCGATCTCCTCCGGCACGCCGGCCGAGCCGGGGATGCCGAAGGTGGCCACGCCGGAGCCAGCCTTCACCAGCAAGCCATCGGCGTGACCGTGGTAGCAGCCCTCGAATTTGATGATGTACTTACGATTCGTGAAGGCGCGGGCCAGCCGGATCGCCGACATGGTCGCCTCGGTACCTGACGAGACGAAACGCAGCTTTTCGATCGAGGGCACAGCGGCCCGGATCAGCTCGGCGAGAACGGCTTCGCTTGCGGTGGATGCGCCGAAGCTGGCGGAGCGCGGCGCCGCCTGCTGGATCGCCTCAACAGCCGGCGGAAAAGCATGGCCCAGAATCATCGGACCCCAGGAGCCGAAGTAGTCGATGTAGCGGTTGCCGTCGGCGTCCCAGAGATAGGCGCCCTCGGCGCGCACGAGGAAGGGCGGATCGCCGCCGACGGCGCGAAAGGCGCGAACCGGCGAGTCGACGCCGCCGGGTAAAAGACGCTCGGCGCGCTGTTGCAACAAACGGGAGCGATCGAGTTTCCGCATCCTCTCAGTATAGAAAGTCCTTCGCATCGGTCACGCATCTCTCCTTAGGAAGGAGCACGTATGACACAGCAGGCCTTGGTTCCACCTTTCGATATGGAGAGTGCAGCACGCAAAGTGCAAGCTGCACAAGAGTTGTGGAACACGCGCGACCCGCAGAAGGTGGCGCTGGGCTACACCGAAGACAGTGAATGGCGCAACCGCGATGAGTTTCTTCACGGTCGTGCAGAGATCGTCGCCTTCCTGGAACGCAAGTGGGCCCGCGAGCTGGACTATCGGCTCCGCAAAGAGCTTTGGACCGCACACGAGAATCGCATCGCCGTGCACTTTGAGTACGAATGCCATGACCGCACCGGGCAATGGTTCCGTTCGTACGGGGTGGAGCTGTGGGAGTTCGCCCCGGACGGCCGCATGCGACGCCGCGTTTGCAGCATCAACGATCAAAAGATCAGCGAGGCGGAGCGCCGGCTCCGCTAAGTGCGGGCCCGTTCCACCATCGCGCCACCTCCGGCATTCGTTGAGGTTGACTGTCGAGTCAGCCCACCCCCCCTCCCCCGCACCGCATGCTGTTTGGGCTTTCAGCCGCAAGCCTCTGTTTCGAGGAGGCTTAAGCCGCACAGCGGTGGGTAAAAACGTCATTCGACAAGAGTTACGGGGAAGTATCTCCATCCATTGGATTTACGGGCCCGATTTCGCCTCGTTTCCGGGGCGTTTCTGGCTGCGGTCCGCAATTCAGTGATCTCTAATGGGTTGCCGCTGATACTGCGAGGCGTGACGTCAGGCGATTCTTTATCCGGTACTGCCTGATTCAAGGGTATCAAGTTGGATGGATTGAAATGGCAGGTATTTGTAACTGGGACTGAATTGAATTTCAGTTTGGGAATGGTCCGGGGAACAGCGGCAAGTTTGCGTCGCCCATGCTTTCGGTTTGGTGCTCATTCCTGATCTCAAGCGCGTTTTCGTTGATCCCTTCGAAAGAGGGGTTCCGGGAAGTCTCCGGGGACACGTCAGCTTGATGTTGCTACAGCACCTCAAGACCCAGATACCCTCCCGGCCGGAGCTTCTTTTCGGCATTCGCAAGTTTCTGGCGCGATCTTACGGGTAGCGTCATAAGAGCGGGAGGACAACGATGCGTGTATTTGTGACGGGAGCAACGGGTTTCATTGGAACGGAACTGGTGAAGGAATTGATTGCGGCTGGGCATCAGGTGCGCGGGCTGACGCGCAGCGATGCCGGCATGGAGCAGTTGAAGGCTGCGGGTGCGGAGGTTCATCGCGGCGACCTTCAGGACCTCGAAAGTCTGCGCAGCGGGGCGACAGGGATGGATGCGGTGGTGAACCCTGGCGTTCAACCACGACGACTTCTCGAAGTTTGCGCAGAACGCGGCGGACGAGATGAAGGCGATTGAGGCACTGGGATCGGTGCTCGCACCGGGCAAGCTGCTGGCGGTCACCTCTGGGATCGGGCCCGGCGCGCCGGGTCAGGTGCGCAAAGAGACGGACCCTCTGACGGAGTCGCCTGCAATGCCGCGCAGGCCGGAACCGGCGGCGCAGGCGGTAGCCGCACAGGGTGTACATGTGGCGATTGTGCGTCTGTCGCAGGTGCACGACACGCGCAAGCAGGGGCTGGTGACGAGGGTGATTCAGATCGCGCGCGAGAAGGGCGTTTCGGCGTATGTGGGCGACGGCGCGAACCGTTGGGCTGCTGCTCCGCTGCAGGATGTGGCGCAGCTATACCGGCTGGCGGTTGAGAAAACGGGACCGGGCGTGACGACCTATCACGCGGTGCAGGAAGAAGGCGTGTCGCTGCGGGATATCGCGGAGACGATCGGTAAGGGGCTGAAGGTTCCGCTGGTTTCGATCCCGGCGGAAAAGGCCGTCCAGCACTTCGGGATGTTCTTCGGGCACGCTGCGACGCAGGATATGCCGGGTTCGAGCGAGTGGACACGCAAGACACTGGGATGGGAGCCGAGCGGGCCGGGGCTGATCGAGGATTTGACGAATATGAAGTACTGACGATTTCCGGTTGGACTATTTGTAACTGAGGCTGGATTGCATTTCAGTTTGGGAATGGTCCAGGGAACAGCGGCAAGTTTGAGTCGCCCATGCTCGGGGTTTGGTGCTCATTCCTGATCTCAAGCCCGTTTTTCGTTACCGATGTCGGCTCATTTGGAAAGACGCAGTGTGCTGATGAGGGCGGCGAGTGCACCTGGTTGATTTCGGCGGCTGGGGTAGTAAAGGAAGTATCCGGGAAATGTTGGGCACCAGTCCTTCATCACTTGAATCAGCTGACCGTCCCTGATCAGGGGCACGACCAAGTGTTCCATCGCCATGCCGATGCCGGCTCCCTTCAATACGGCCTGCACGACCAGCTCGGAGTCATCGAACGAGATCGGCCCTTGCGGATGGAAGGTCACCGCCTTCTTCCCCTTCTCGAACTCCCACCGGTACATGCCGTTGCTGAAGCGAAACCCGATGCAAGGGTGATCCTTGAGATCCTGCGGCGCCTTGGGTGGTTTCCGCATTCGAAAATACTCCGGCGAACCAACGAGAGCCAGCCTCAGGTCCGGACTCAGACGAACAGCCACCATGTCTCTTTGAATGAACTCGCCGATCTGTATGCCCGCGTCGAATTCCCCTGCGACGAGATCAACCGGGTCATTCGTTGTCGTTACGTCGAGCATGATCTCAGGGTAGGTTTGGCAAAACTGCTGCAGCTTCGGCAGGAGCACCGACACCGCCGCGGAACGGCTCGTCACTAGTCTGAGGCGTCCGGAAGGCCGATCGCTCAGTTGACGGACGCTCTGGAGCGACTGCTGAATACGCTCTAACGCCGGGGCCAAGTCTCGTAACAGAGCACTTCCTGCCAGCGTGGGTGAGACGCTCCTTGTCGTGCGGGCCAGCAACTGAAGACCGAGGCGCTTTTCAAGAGCGCGGATGGTATGACTCAGAGCGGACTGCGACACACCGAGCCGCCCCGCAGCACGGGTGAAGCTGCGCTCTTCAGCAACAGCAGCGAAGACGATGAGGTCTGGCAGATCAGACCTTAGCGATTCATGAGTATTCTTCATAGCACCATCTCGCTTGGCTGGTCTAGTCTCATGAGAATAACAGGCCTAGAGTGAAGAAGTCGCGCCTTTGACGAGCAGCTTGCATGGTTGCTGCTGCGCAACGTTGGTGATCGATCGAGGAGAACTCAGACAATGGAAACTCGTGAGTTGGGAAAGAGCGGGCTGAAGGTTTCGGCCCTTGGGCTTGGCTGTATGGGACTAAGCTTCGGGCTTGGTCCCGCTGTAGAGAAGGAGACGGGTATCGCACTGATCCGTGCAGCCTTCGAGCGCGGCGTAACGTTCTTCGATACCGCTGAGGCCTATGGCCCTTACGCCAATGAAGAGCTGGTGGGTGAAGCGCTGGAACCGTTCCGCGAACAGGTGGTGATCGCAACCAAATTCGGTTGGAAGGATGGGAGGCCGAACAATGGAACGGACAGCCGCCCCGAAAGCATTCGGGCTCATGTTGAGGCAGCGCTCCGGCGGCTGCGGACGGACAGGATCGATCTCCTGTATCAGCATCGAGTCGATCCCAACGTGGCCATCGAAGAGGTCGCCGGCACGGTGAAGGATCTCATCGCGGCCGGTAAGGTCCAACACTTTGGCATGTCCGAGGCCGGTGTGGCGGCGATCCGGCGCGCGCATGCTGTTCAACCGGTGACCGCGCTGCAGAGCGAATACTCCCTTTGGTGGCGCGAACCCGAGCAGGAGATTCTGCCTGCGCTCGAAGAGCTTGGAATCGGATTCGTGCCCTTCAGCCCCCTGGGTAAGGGCTTTCTGACCGGAGCCATCAATGAGAACACTCAGTTTGATAGCAATGACTTCCGCAACATCGTGCCGCGCTTCACTGCCGAAGCCCGTAAGGCAAACCAGAGACTCGTCGACGTACTCGGCCAGATTGCGGATGGAAAGCGCGCGACACGTGCCCAGATCGCACTCGCGTGGTTGCTCGGTCAGAAACCCTGGATCGCTCCTATCCCGGGAACAACCAAGCTGCATCGGCTCGAAGAGAATGTCGGAGCTACGGAAGTTCAGCTCTCGAGGCAAGACCTAAAGAGCATCGGAGGTGCGCTGGCAGAGATTGAGATCGAAGGCGCTCGTTATCCCGCTCAGTTTCAGGCAACAATCAACCGGTAGCACAGCAGGCCATGCCGCTTGGACGGCATGGCCTGCTCTTTTCAGGCCGCGTCGGCTTGTCCCGCGGAGCCGGAGTCCTCGGGTCCTGTTAAGTTGCCTTCGGTTCAGTAAGTCCTGAGACATCCGCGAACCGGAAGCATCTCGAAAAATCGGTGAGTTGGCTTGTGACTTCGCCGCGGTTCGGCAACAGCGCCATTGTCATGTTGCATCCGAGCTGCTGCCAGCAACATGCGGATCCTTCTCACCACTTTGGGCACTGGGGCGATGTGCACCGCTCATCGCCGTAGCCGCGAGAAGTGCCGAAGCAGTCGTAGCCAAAAGGCTCCTGCGCTTTCGTCGACTAGATAACTTCTGCGGGACCAACGCATTGTCATGCGCATCCGTTAAGCTGCTGCCAGCAGCATGCGGATCGTTCTCACTACCTTTGGCACTTTGGGCGATGTAAACCCGCTCATTGGTGTTGCGCTCGAGATGCGACGGCGGGGCCACGT
>DASXGY010000149.1:0-2440 GCA_036488835.1 Acidobacteriaceae bacterium | reverse complement strand
TGTTGTTCGTGCCATCGGTGACCGTGCCGGTAATGGTGGCGGCCAGCGCGCACGGGGCGATGAGAAGGGCGAAGGTGAGGGAGAGCAAAAGCGGCAGCTTGCGTTTCATGTTGAATCTGGGGACTAGGATACTGCCAACCGCCAAAATTGCGGATGATTTGCTCCACTGTCAAACATTGTGGAGCCGATTAACACCTCAGGCACGTCCGGTGCGCAGCCACGCAGCCCAGTCTGATCGTCCGTTGTATTCGGCCAATTGTGCGGCTGTCTCCCAGTCATAGGCGACGGCCCGTTGCTCGACCTGCCAGGCGTCGCCAGACCGAGTGACAATGGCGTACCGTGCGTGCGGGCTGCCGGCTTCCATCGCATGCGGGTACGGTGATTCTTCCGTATAGGCAGGAAGTCCCACACTGCCCGGATTCACCAGCAGCGCACCACTGGGCATCGAAACAGCGCGGCTCTGATGGCTGTGGCCGCAGAGGACAAGACGGGCGGCGATGCCGTGCAGTATGGGCGCGATCTCGTCCATGCGCTTCATGCGCGTGCCCTGCGGTGCGACTTCCTCAAGCAGGTACACATCGTCGGCCCAAGGCGTGCCGTGACAGAGCAGAACGTCGCCGAAGGTGAGGGTCTGCGGCATCGCGGAAAGCCAACGCTTGTGTGCTGCGGTCAGAGCTTTCCGGTTCGCGGCGAGCGTGCTGCCTGCGGTAACGATGGTGCCTTCTTCATAGACCAGACGATCGCAGTTGCCGCGGAGGCTTGGCAGGTCGAGCGGCATGAGGCGCTCGGCGGTGCCAATCGGATCCAGCGGACCCTGCAGATGGTCACCGAGATTGACGGTGTGTGCGACCGGCTGCGCGGCGATGTCGGCGAGCACGGCTTCGAGCGCGAGCAGGTTACCGTGAATGTCCGAGAGGACGGCGAAGCGATCGAGATTCGATGAGGTCACGCGCGACGGGCAACGGGCTGCTGCAGACGCTCGATCTCCGCCAGGACCTGGGCGGCTTCGGCCTCGAGCCCGGCGCGTTGGGCGGTGTAGTCCTCTTCCGGATACTTGCCGGCGCGGTACTCGAAGTTCAGGTCACGCAGGTTCTCGTAGAGCACGGCCTTCTGTTCTTCGAGGAAGTCGAGGCGCGTTTTGACACGTTGTGCTGCGACATGGCGCTCCGGATAGAAGACATAGGCGAAGAGAGCGACGGTGAGGATGGCGCAGGCAGCGAGGATCATGACAGGTCGCCTCCCGTCTCGCGGCGTATCCGCTGTTCGAGCACGAGCGTGTTGGGATCGCTTGCCGGCGTGGGCATGGCGACGGTCCGCGGACGCCAGCGGCGGACGACGAGGAAGACGCCTCCGATTCCCAGCAGCAGGACAATGGGCGGCACCCACCAGGAGAAACGGTTGAGGCGCGTGAACATGGGCGCTGCCAACGCGGTGGGGCCGTACTCGTCCTGAAAGGCATGGAAGATGGCCGTGTCGCTATCGCCGTGATCGATGGAAGCGGCCAGCTGGGTGCCCATCTTTTCCAGGTCGGGACAGCCGACGTGGTTGCACTCGCCCAGAAGCTGATTGCAGCCGCAAGTGCACATGATCTTGTGACTCAGCTTGTCGTAGCGCGGGCTGTTGGCAGTATCGGAAGCGTGCGCACCAAAGACGACGACTGCGGCGACGAGCGCGAGCGGAAGTATGGAGCGAAGGCGCTTCTGCAGCATCAATCGCCACCTCGCAGTGTTGCCGGCTCGTTCACCAGCGTACGTGCCGGCGCTTTTGCCGGCTGCCGTCCCCGGGCCGATGAGAGGACCGTCGTGAGATTGGGCACCAGAGCCACCAGGGTGCCAGCGATCACGATCACGACCCCGATCCATATCCATGCGACCAGCGGATTGAGGAAGACTTTGATGATCGGGCGATTGGTGTCCGCGTTCTGGCCGGAGTAGATCACGTACAAATCCCAGGCCAGGGTGGAATGGTTCGCCACCATGGTTTGTACCTGTTGCGAGGCGATGTAGAAGCGTTTTTCCGGCGCAAGCTGGGTGATCTTCTTGCCGTTGCGATAGACGTCGAGCAGCGCATACTCGCTGTCGTAATTGGGATTGGTGTCCTGGGTGTAGTCCTGGCAGACCAGGGTATAGGGGCCGACGTGCATGGACTGGCGGAAGTCCATCTCCTGCTCGCTGGAGCGATTGAAGGCGGAGCCAGCTAGGCCGATGAAGATGATGACGACGCCGAAGTGCACCAGGTAGCCGCCATAGCGGCGGGTGTTGCGCTGGATGAGCAGGAGCATCGCGGCGAAGACATTCTTGCCCGTCTGCACCTTCAACACGTGCGCGCCGCGCAGGAACTCCGATGCGATGGCGGTGACGACGCCAGCCGCGACGGAGAAGATAACGAAGGAATAGAGCGGACCCTGCTCCTGCCACGGGCGCTCGCCGATGGCCAGCAA
>DASXGY010000141.1:0-3010 GCA_036488835.1 Acidobacteriaceae bacterium | reverse complement strand
TTTACGTAGCTGGCAGAATAGATGAATGGGCGAGACCCTTGGCCTCTATATCTCGGTGCCTTTCTGCCGGGCGAAGTGCACCTACTGCAATTTCGCCTCCGGAGTGTTTCCGGCGAGCGAGCATGGCCGCTATGTTGAGCGCGTGGTCAGGGAATTGCGCGATGCACGCGGGCGGGCGGTGCAAGCGGGTTGGCGGCTGCCGGAACGTGTGGGCAGCGTGTACTTGGGTGGAGGCACGCCGAGCACGCTGGAACCGGAGCAGTTGCGGCAGATCTTTGCGGCGATCGGGGAGAGCTTCGCTCTTGAGCCGAACGCGGAAGTGACGGTGGAGTGTGCGCCGGGGCAGATCGCCCCGGAATTCCTTAAAGCAATGGTTGAAGTATCGGCGACGCGGGTGAGCCTGGGCGTGCAGTCGATGGTGGATCAGGAAGCGGCGGCAACCGGGCGTATGCACACGCGGGCGATTGTCGAAGAGGACGTGCGGCGGCTGCATGAGGCGGGGCTCGCGGTAAATGTCGACCTGATTGCGGGGCTGCCGGGGCAGACGATGGCCAGCTGGAGTGAATCGGTGGAGGCGGTGTGCGGGCTTAGCGTGGAGCACGCGAGCCTGTACATGCTGGAGGTGGACGAGGATTCGCGCCTGGGCCGGGAGCTGATCGGTGGCGGCGCGCGTTACGGAGCGGGCCTAGTTGCGACCGACGATACCGTGGCTGCGATGTATGAGGCAGGATGCGAGCGCCTGGAGCGGGCGGGCTTGCGGCAGTATGAGATTTCGAACTTTGCGCGGGCGGGCGCGGAGTCGCGGCACAACCTCCGTTACTGGCGGCGCGAGCCGTATCTCGGCGTGGGGCTCGACGCGCACTCTATGTTGCGGTGTGTGGACGGCGACGTGATGCGCTTCGGCAATACGGATGATTTCGCTGATTATCTAACCGGTGCGTTGGAGACCGAGATCGAGTCCGTGAACCGCACGGCACAACTGGAAGAGGCGTGGTTCCTGGGGCTGCGGCTGGTAGAGGGTGTG
This sequence comes from Acidobacteriaceae bacterium, assembly GCA_036488835.1. Lineage (GTDB taxonomy): Bacteria > Acidobacteriota > Terriglobia > Terriglobales > Acidobacteriaceae > KBS-83. The sequence continues at coordinate 1,986 of DASXGY010000141.1, read as the reverse complement.
TCGCTGGCAGCGCTGCGCGCGGAATTTGGAAATAAGGCAGTTGCGGAATGCGACGGAGTGCTGGCGGGACTGGTGGCGGAGGGTTTGCTGACGCGGGAAGAGGAACGTGTGGCACTCACGCCGCGCGGGCGCATGCTGTCGAACGAGGTCTTCGGCCGCTTTCTCGGCATTGGTTCGACGGAAGCTACCGCAGCGGAATTGTCGCTGTCGACGCGGTGAATCGTGTGTCGGGCTGTGGTGGTGAGGATTGGAGCAGCCGGCGAATGTAAGTCTCTACCGTGTCGCGGTCGCCCAGACCGACGGTGGCGACGCGGACATTGCCGGAGCGATCGACATAGTAGGACATCGGCAGATAGTCACAGCAACCGTAGGCGGCGTAGGTCCTCGGGTTGCCGTAGAGCACTGGATAATTCAGATTCATCTTCTTCGCGAAGCCGGAGACTTTGGGAAGGTCTTCGGCGTAGTCCTTGTCGATGCCGAGAACGGTGAATCCTTGCGACGAATACTTCTTCTGGAGTGCGATGAACCACGGCATCTCCACCTGGCACGGAGCGCACCAGGTGGCCCAGAAGTTGATGAGGACTGCCTTGCCGCGGTAGTCGGCGAGCGACACGGAGTGACCTTCGAGATCGCGCAGGACGAAGTCAGGCGCGGCCTGGTTGAGAAGCGGCGAGGTGCCGGCGTCCGTGGGCTGGTGGTGGAACGATGTGGTCGTGGCCAATCGCGATGCTGAAGGGGGCACGGATGATCGCACACGGTACTGGCAGTCGGACCACAAGATGAGCGCGAAGCAGGCGAATACGACAGCGAGAACGAGGACGCGACGAGACATCAGAGCGGATTCACCATGCTGTGCTTCTCCAGTTTCTCTCAGCGGGCCAGCTATGCATCTTGCGCGGCTTCCACTAGATGAGCTGCCCGATGGAGAGCGTGTTGCCGTCGGGATCTTTGAACCAGGCGATCCTGGCGCCGCTGGGGGCGGTCCAGATGCCAAGCTCATCTTGCGGACCCATGTAGTTGTAGCGCTCAAAAGTGATTCCACGCGCGGTCATGTCGCGGACATCCTGTTCGATGTCCGACGACTCCCAGCCCAGAATCGTGAAGGGCGCCGGTGTGAATGAGCCTGTGCGGGTGATGCGGATTGTGTTTATCCCGGATTGAAAGATGATTGCAAACTGATCCTCAGATATGAAGCGGAGCCCAACTTTCTTTTCGTAGAAGACGCGTGCAGCATCGCCGTCGCGCGTGGGGATGAAGGCCATGAGAGTGCCGAGAGCGGCCATGCGGATGTCCTTTCAGGCTTGTGATCGCCCTTACTCTACACCAGTTGCGTGATTCAAAGGCGAAGTGCAAGACTGGCAGGCGCGTCCACGATGTAAAAGCGGGAGGTGCCATGCGTTGTCGCATTGTGAGTTTGTTGCTGGCTGCATTTATTTCGACGGGCGTAGCGCCTGGTCAGAGTCCGGCGAAGCCACCTGCGGTCGATCCGGGCCTGACTCGCTCCATGGACCAGGTGCTGAAGGATGTTTCGAGCATCCAGATGGGTATGACACGCGCGGAGCTCCTTCACGTGTTTACGACGGAGGGCGGCCTGTCCACTCGGGATGCGCAGCAATATGTGTATCGCCGCTGTCCGTACATCAAGGTCATCGTGAGATTTCGCAGGCCTGCCGATGCGGACCCTGATTGGAGTGACGCTCCAGACGAAGATTGGACCGGCGACATCATCGAATCTGTATCCAAGCCCTTTCTCGAATATCCGGTGACAGATTGATCTACTTCGCCGGTTGGTAGCTGAGGATTGCGTTGCTGACGAGTGCGTAGCTGCCGATGGTTTCGCCGCGATAGAGCGGGTTGTTGGCGAAGAGTAGCGTAGTGCCGCTGCCGAGACGCGCGGCTACAACCGCGGCATGCTGGGCGAGCGCGTCGCCATGGTCGAGCAGGCCGGCCACGAGCAGATCTTTGGAATCGGCGTAGCGCAACAGT
>DASXGY010000135.1:0-4173 GCA_036488835.1 Acidobacteriaceae bacterium | reverse complement strand
TTGGCGCGAATGTAGAAGAGGCCGTCGCGGTGGTCGGAGTAGTACTCGATGTTGTCGCGGCGGGGCTCGATCAAGGTCCACGCGGCGGTGGGCTGGGATGCGGGCAGGAAGTGGGACTCGCTGGTGGTGTGGCTGCCGATTTCGAGCAGGATGAATTTCAGGTCGCGGGTCTTGCCAGCGCCGAGGTTGAAGCGTTCGTCGGGCTCTTCGAAGACCAGCACGTCTGCCGATTGCGGCTGGCCGAGGGTGTGGCGATAGAGCCGGTGCTGGCGCTTGGTCTCTTCATCTTCGACGGAGTAGAAGAGCGTGGCGTTGTCGTTGGCCCAGACGATGGAGCCGACGCGCTCGGCGGTGTCGGGGAGGGTCTGGCCGGTGCGCAGGTCCTTCAGGTGGAGCGTGTACTGGCGGAAGCCGGTGTGGTCGACCGAGTAGGCGAGCAGGTTCTGGTCTTCGGAGATGGCGAAGCCGCCCAGCGCCATGAAGGGATGGCCCACGGCGAGCTGGTTGCCGTCGAGGATGATCTCTTCAGGAGCCTCCATCGTGCCCTTGCGGCGGCAGTAGATGGTGTACTGGGAGCCCTCGACGGTGCGCGAGTAGTAGTAGTAGCCGGCGTAGTGGTAGGGGTAGGACTCGTCGGTCTCCTTGATGTGGCTGAGCATCTCGCGATAGAGGGTTTCCTGCAGCGGCTTGGTCGGAGCCATCCAGGCTTCGGCGTAGGCGTTCTCGGCTTCGAGATAGGCGGTGACCTCCTGCGAGTCTTTGTTGCGCAGCCAGGCATAGTCGTCGTGAAGTGTGTGGCCGTGGAGGGTGGTGGCGCGGGGCTCGCGGCGGGCGACGGGTGGAAGGGGTATCTCCGGCATGATTTCTTCGGGCATAACTCAAGAATATCTGCTGTTGCCGGGCGGGATTGGTTGCCTGCGCCAAGAGAAAGCTTGGATGTGCCGGAGTCGGGCTGCGCAGCTTGCGCGGCGCGGGCAACAGTCCGTGGGCAACAATAGGGGCCTCCGCGGCTACTTACTAACAGAGAGGCGGCCGATCTTTGGCCTCATGCGCGGGCTTGTGTCCCCGCGAGGATTCGGCAGTGGAAGCATTCGATAACAGAATTTAAGCAAGGAGATGAGCTATGCAGGCAATACGGATATGGAATCTGGCGGTGGCAGCGGCGCTCTGTTGCAGCCCGATGTTGTTGGCGCAGGCGCCCGGCGGTGCGGGTGCGGGCGCGGGGGGCGGCGGCGGTCAGGCGCAGCAGCCAGGCGGCGGCGCGAACGGCCCGTCGAGCATACAGCAGGAGCAACAGCAGGCGCAGCAGGGCGCGAGCGGGCTGAATACCGGGCCGGCGGTGGATAAGGCGTTTGTGAAGAAGGCGCTGGAAGGCAACATCGGCGAGATCGAGATGGGTAAAGTTGCCCTGCAGAAGAGCAACGATGATCAGGTAAAGCAGTTTGCGCAGAAGATGGTGGACGATCACGGCAAGATGCTGGATCAGTTGAAGCCGGTCGCTGAGCAGATGGGCGTGAAGGTGCCCGATGGACCTTCCAAGGGCCAGGTGAAGAGCATGGACAAGTTGAAGGCGCTTTCCGGCGATGCCTTCGACCAGGCCTATATCAAGAACATGGTGAAGGATCATAAGAAGGACGACAGCGACTTCAAACTGGAAGCGCAGTCGACGCAGAACCCGCAACTGAAGCAACTGGTGAGCGAGGCCGCTCAGACGATCGAAGGCCACCTGCAGCAGATCCAGCAGATCGCGCAAACCAAGGGCACGACGCAGAAGGCAGCGAAGTAGAATTGCCATTCGGGCAGACGCGCCGTTGGCGCGGGTTGTGGGGTTCGCTTCCTTTGATCGCTCACGGTGAGGGTAGTGGGCGACCTGACCGGCTCCCATGTCCGAAGTTATGGACATGGGCTCTCATTTTGTGGTGACGATAGAATGGCGACGATGCTCTTTCGCCGCTATCGACTGCTGACGCTGCTTGTTCTGCTGCTCGTCTGCTGCGGATTGCGGGCGGAAGAGGTGGCGAAGCTGCCGCCCCCTTCCAACTACGTCAGCGATTTTGCGCACGTTCTCTCGCCTCAGGTCACCGACCAGACCAATACGCTGTGCCTGCAGTTGCAGCAGCGCGCGAAAGCGCAGCTCTTTGTGGTGACCATCTCGTCGCTCGAAGACGAGCCGATCGACCAGTTTGCCAACGACCTCTTTCACAAGTGGGGTATTGGGGACAAGGCTACCAACCGCGGCATCCTGCTGCTGCTGGCGACGCAGGATCATCGCGGCCGGATCGAGGTGGGGCTGGGGCTCGAAGGGGTGGTCACGGACAGCATTGCGGGCCGCATCGGCCGCGGGCTGCGTCCGGCGATTCAGTCAAACGACTTCAACACGGCGGTAATCAACGGCAGCCAGGAGCTTGCCGGAATCATCGCGGCGGATGCCAAGGTCACACTGGACAATACGCGAGAGCTGCCGCCGGAGCCGGTGCGGCAACAGCAGTCGCCGGGTGCGCGGATCATCGGCTGGCTGGTGGTGTTTGCGATCTTCCTGCTGATCTCGCGGATCTTCGGGGGGCGTGGCGGTCGCGGCGGATACTATGGCGGCTACTGGGGCGGCGGTGGTGGCGGTTGGGGCGGTGGGGGTGGTGGTGGAGGGTTCAGTGGGGGCGGTGGCGGCGATTCGGGCGGGGGCGGAGCGTCGTTCTAGTTTCGTGGTCAGAAGTTCGCAGCATTTGCATTCGGTGGAGCGGCGCTTCGCGCCGGTATTGAACGAAAGGTAATGCAGGTCCCTCACTCCACCTTCGGGTACGTTCAGGATGACAATTTTGGCAAGGTATTTCGGAAACGGGACACTGGCAGCGTTTAGTTTCGATGGAGCGAGGGAGCGAGAACGATGAAGGCTTTACTGGTTGGGGTGGTGGTGGTTGTACTGGTGCTGCTGCTGGTGGGTGGCAGCTATGTGAGCTCGAAGAACCAGATGGTGGCCAAGGACGCGGCAGTGAAGGCGTCATGGTCGGACATCGATACCACGCTGCAGCGCCGAGCGGACCTGATCCCCAACCTGGTGGAGACGGTGAAGGGCTACGCGAAGCATGAAGAGTCGGTGTTTGCGGACATCGCGAATGCGCGTGCCGGCCTGCTGAACGCGAAGACTCCGCAGGACAAGATGCAGGCCAACGGGCAACTGGATGGAGCGCTGGGCCGGTTGCTGGCGTTGTCCGAGGCCTATCCGGACCTGAAGGCGAACCAGAACTTCCTCTCGCTGCAGGACCAGCTTGAGGGGACGGAGAACCGCATCCAGGTGGCGCGGCGACGGTACAACGAAACCTTGCGCGACTACAACACGTTTATCGGACAGTTCCCGAATAGCATCTGGGCGAACTTTGCCGGATTCCACACCAATAATGCGTATTTCCAGGCGAGCGAGGCTTCGCGTACTGCGCCAGCTGTGAAGTTCTGACGATCTGCCATCGGGGCGGAGGCACCTATGGTGCATTATGTCTCGTAGGCGTCAGCAGTTCGCGGGCAGGAGCGTCTTATGGGAGGTTTGGCTTTTGGAATCCCAGCATTATTCATCGGTATTAGCTCGGTTTTATTCGGCGGTCCCTCTCTCCTGGCATCACTGCTTGATGTAATTCGTCAAGGGGGTGGTGGGATCTATAGAAGGATTCCCAAGGCGTTCTACACATTCGCGGCAGCGGTGATTCTGAATATGGAATTATTGAATTGGCTGTGGTATTCCGGTCCGCCGCGGTCGTTGTTTGTTCACTCAAAGTTCTTCTTCTCGTTAATCCTAGTTGGAAGCTGCGCCTTTCTTGTCATCACTTTATTTCTTTTGCTAGGGAAGTCGGGGCCTGGTGTCGGCCCTCTTCGAACCGGTGCTTACGTATTAATCGTGATCGCTGTTCTGGGCATCATTGGGATTATCAAGTCGCTTCCCAGTTAGATGATAAGCATGGCTTAACTTGTTTCGAGTAGACAAAGGAAGATCGCCATTCGCCTCGCTGTGGTCGGAATGACAAGCGATGTGGGTTGAAAACGCAGAGAGGCTGCCCTTGCGGGCAGCCTCTGCTGTCTGATGCGTGGACCGTGGCTTACTTCTTGAAGGAGGCGATGGCGCTGGCTTCGTCGTCCTTCACGTCGAAGACGGTGTAGAGCTTGGTGATCTGCAGCAGGTCGTGGACC
>DASXGY010000379.1:0-3539 GCA_036488835.1 Acidobacteriaceae bacterium | reverse complement strand
GATGAGCGCGTCCCCGATGCGCTTGAGGGTGGCGAGCAGGCGCAGGATCTCTTCTGTTTCGCCGGAGGCGGAGAGCGCGAGCACGAGATCGCCTTTCATGAGCATGCCGAGATCGCCGTGCAGCGCCTCGGCAGGATGCAGAAAGAGCGCCGGAGTGCCGGTAGAGGAGAGGGTGGCGGCGATCTTCTGGGCGATGATGCCGCTCTTGCCCATTCCGGTGACGACGACGCGGCCGCGGGTCTCGCCGCAGCGCAGGACGAGATCGACAGCGGCAGCGAAAGGCGCGGCCATGGAGCCTTCGAGCCGCGTTGCGAGCGCGAGGAGGCCCTCTGCCTGAGTGCGGATGAGGTTTGCCGGCGTGGTGGCGGGATCGGATGAGTCTGTCATGATTCGTATGCTGGCAGTGTACGAGGGACGACCGGCAAGAGGCGGTCGCCTTATTCCATCACGTAGCACATTCCCGGCTCATCGGGATCGCGTGGCCGGAAGCCGTATCGCGCGTAGAGAGGGGCAACGCCGCGGTCTGCGAAGAGATTGACGAAGGCTCCGGGACGCGCCGTCTGCCGAAGCCATGCGTCGATGGTGTCGAGGATCTGTTTTCCCAGCCCTCGTCCTTGGTGCTCCGGGAGCACCGCGATATCGGCTACCTGAAAGACGGTACCGCCATCGCCGACGACGCGACCCATGCCCACGGCACTCCCGCGATGTTCGATAACGACGGCGAAGAGCGTGTTGGGAAGCGCAACGCGAACGATCTCCTGACTACGCGGAGAGAGGCCAGCCCCTGCACGGAGGGCGCAGTACTCCGCTACGGTAGGGTTGCGTACTGCGATTTCGTACTCTTGCATCATCACTTCCGTTCTGGCGCGTCTATATAAAATGGAATTCAACCGGAAAGGTACCTTTGAAGCGGAATCTTATCGTCATTCTCGTGGTGGTCGTTGCGCTGGGCCTGATGGCCTGGTCGGGATATCAGAACCTGCAGCGCCGTCGCGCTGCGCAGAAGGCCCAGCCGCACGTCACGGTACTGGACCAGTCCAACCAGACGGTGCAGCAGGATGTGGCGTCCGACGAGGGGCTGGCGAACCTGCGCGGGAAGAAGGCGCCGGCTTTCGTGTTGAAGACGCAGGATGGGCGCAAGGTGTCTCTCGCCGAATACAAGGGCAAAGCAGTGCTGATCAACTTCTGGGCGACGTGGTGCGTGCCCTGCAAGCTCGAGATGCCGTGGTTCGTAGACCTGTACAAGCAATATGGGGCGCAGGGATTCGAGATTCTGGGTGTGGACGAGGATGAGGCGAAGGACCGCAGCCAGATCGGCAAGTTCGCGAAAAAGATCGGTGTGACCTATCCCATCCTGATTGGCGATGACGCGGTGTCGAAGGCATACGGTGGTGTCGAGGTGCTGCCGACGTCGTTCTACGTGGGGCGCGACGGCAAGGTGGTCGAAGAAGCGGCGGGGTTGATCTCTCGCGATGAGATCGAGGCCAACATTAAGAAAGCGCTGGCGGCGAAGGATTGATGACGATGCGGCGGAATACGTGGACGGGACGGCGACTCAGCGGCGCATTCTTCGTTCTTGCTGCGGTGATTCTCGTGAGCGCTTTGTTTGCGCAGAAGTTTCCCTGGCAGGAGACGCCGGAGGCGGGCAGTAAGACACCGCAGACGGTTCGCTTTGAAGGACCGGATCAGATCGATGTCGCGGCGCGGAAGCCGCAGGTTGTCGAGCTGCGCTTTCGCATCCAGGATGGCTTTCACATCAACTCACACACGCCGCATGAGAAAAACCTGATTCCCACGCAGCTCATGGTGGTGGATGGCGACGGAGTAAATGTCTCGGCGGTGGACTTTCCGCCGGGCACCGATACCAGCTTCGCCTTTGCGCCGAACGAAAAGGTGAGCGTGTACACCGGCACGGTGACGCTGCGCGCCCATATGACAGTCGCGCACGGCGGCCATCTGCTGCAGGGCGCGCTGCGCTACCAGGCGTGCGATGCGAATGCATGCATGCCGCCGCGCAAGATTCCGGTTGCGGTGAGCCTGCTGGCTAAGTAAACGCGCCAGGTTGCGTGGTAGCATCCCGGCTATGTCCCGCATGTTCTTTGGCTTCTGGCTCCTTGTTGCGAGCGCTCTATCCCCCTGCATGTTTGCACAAGCGACTGATCCGCAGTCGCCGCAGGCGCGTATTGCGCAGATGCTGAACGAGTCCCCGGGTGCCTGGACGCCGGAGCAGATCGCCAATATGGAGCGGCTGCGCGATGCGGCGCTGAACGATCCCTATGCGTTGACCGAACTGCGCCACCTGACCGACAACATCGGCCCGCGTCTTGCCGGCTCGCCACAGGCGCAACATGCGGTGGAGTGGGTGGCCGAAGAGATGCGCGCGCTGGGCGCGACGGTGACCATTGAGAAGACGACGGTGCCGCACTGGGTGCGCGGTGATGAGACAGCAGAGCTGACGGCGTGGCCCGGCATGACACCGAAGACGACACAGAAGATCGTGCTGACCGCACTCGGCGGCAGTGTCGCGACGCCGAAGGACGGCATTACGGCGCCGGTGATTGTTGTCGATTCGTTCGCCGATTTGAAGGCGCTTCCGAAGGATGCGGTGAAGGGACGGATTCTGCTCTTCAACGAGCGCTTCGACAAAGAGTTGGCGGCACAAGGACGCGGCGATGCGGCCTATGGCGAAGCGGTGGTCTATCGCGGCGCAGCACCCAGCGTTGCGGCATCGCTGGGTGCGATTGCCACGCTGGTGCGCTCCGTCGGAGGCGCGGACTACCGGCTGCCGCATACTGGCATGACGTATTACTCGCCGGGATTGCCGAAGATTCCTGCGGCGGCGGTGACGGCCGAAGACGCCGACCTGGTAAAGAATCTGACATCGCAGGGAGAGGTGAAGATGCACCTCACCTTGACGCCGGAGCAGCAGGCGCCGGTGGAGACGGCGAATGTGATCGCGGACTGGAAGGGAACGGAGCATCCGGAGCAGGTCGTGATCGTCTCCGGCCATCTTGATTCCTGGGATCTGGCGACGGGCGCGATTGACGATGGCGCGGGCATCGTAGTGTCGATGCAGGCGATTCATCTGCTGCAGAAGCTGGGGATACATCCCAAACGCACGGTGCGCTTCGTCGCGTGGATGGATGAGGAGCAGGGCTCGTACGGCGCGCAGACATACGCGAAAGACTACGCCGGCGAGTTGCAGAACCATGTCGGCGCGATCGAGTCCGATCTGGGGGCGGGACACCCGACCGGGATTTACTTCCAGGGAGGGTCGGCGTTGGATGAGTGGCTGAAGCCGCTGTCGCGAGTGCTGGCGCCGATCGGCGCGCCGCTGCTCGAACGCAGCGCAGAGACCGGTGAGGATATCAACTCGGTGACGGAAAAGAGCGTGCCCGGCTTTGCACCGATTCAGGACAGCCGCTACTACTTCAACTATCACCACACGGCGGCCGATACCTTCGACAAGGTGAACCCGCGCGAGCTGGGCGAAAACGCTGCCGTCATGGCGGTGACGGCGTATGCGCTGGCCGATGCGG
>DASXGY010000083.1:0-4920 GCA_036488835.1 Acidobacteriaceae bacterium | reverse complement strand
GGAGAGTTGCTGCTTTGCGCGCGCGAGGATGTCGGGAGCGTACTGGTCCGCGCCTGCGGCTTCCGCGATCTGCACCGCGTTGATGGCCTCATAGAGATCGAGCGGCGACTTGTTGTTGCGGGTAATGGGATTGAGCACTTTACCGCCAGTGGTCTTGGTATAAATGCCGCGCGGCAGGAGGCTGGCATGCGCGTCGATGGGCGTGACGACGCCCGCAGTTTTATGGTGCAGCACCACATTCTGCATCACGACGACATCGGAAGGCATGGTGACGGCGAAGTAGGGCTCGGCGGTGAGGATGAGGCCGAAGGCCTGCATACCCGTTGTGACACGGATATAAGCCTTCTTGCCGTCGGGCAGAACCTCGCCGAGGCTGCTGGGGCGGCCATCGGGGGTGATGGCCCAGAGGACGTATGTCAGGTACTCCGGCCCAAATGTATTGGCGGGCGGCAATCCCTCAAATCGCGCATCGATGGTGGCGTTGCCCTTGCCGTTGTCGACGGTGGCGCGGCCCTTCGCGCGGGGAAGGAGACTGGTGCCCTCGAAGCCGAGGTGGGTGCTGCCGGTGCGATTGAAGTAGTTGATGGCGGGGATGTCGCGGCCGATGACCTCCACGCGATAGAGCGGCTCGCCGTTGCGCATCTCCTGCGTGGGCTCCGGTGTCTGCTGCATCACCGGGCTGGTGTCCTGCGCCAGAGACGGAAGCGCCAAAGCACACGAGAGAGTAACGGCAGCAACGACTGTCTTCATCATTGAGACTCCTTCAAAATTCGCACGTGGAGAATGCCCTCCATGTTGTTGCAGCATGGCCGCCGAGGGGCACGGCTGAAGCGCGGCATTAGTACGTGCGGCGCTCCGCCAGAGCAGGACTTGCATGTAAAGTGGATGCCGGTGGGGCGAAAATGGCTGTGGCGGCCGGAGCGGCCGCCACAGAAACATTGACTGTTGCATGAACGCTCAAGCCTGCGGCATCACGAGCTGATGGGCGATCGCGAACAGCGCCAGCTCGAGGCGGGTGGAGACGCCGGTCTTGTCGAAGATGTTCGACAGGTGCCGCTTCACGGTCTCCTCGCTGATGGCGAACTGCTTGGCAATGTCGCGGTTGGAGCAGCCTTCCACGATGCAGCCCACGACTTCGAGCTCGCGTGGGGTCAGGCCATAGGTCTTGCGCTCCGGCACCGCGGCCTTCTGCATGAGTTCGTGCAGTGCGCCGACCAGATTGACAACGCGCTGGCCGTTGATCCAGTAGTCGCCCTGCATGACGGCGTCGATGGCATTGGTGAGCTGATCGATGAGGGCGTCCTTGGTGACGATGCCGCGAGCGCCGATCTGCAGCGCTTCGATGATCTGCTGGGTCGATATCGTCGCAGTTAGCAGCAGGATCTTGACGCGTGGCGAGCCACTCATGATGGCGCGCATCGCCTCCAGGCCGGGCATGCGCGGCATGGAGAGATCGAGCAGCAGGATGTCGGGCAGCAGCTCGAGCGTCTGGGTAATGGCCTCATCGCCGTCGGAGGCTTCGCCTACGACGTCGAAGTGTCCTTCGGCGCGCAGCATGTTGCGGACGCCGATCCGGACGACCGGATGGTCATCCGCGAGCAGGATGCGGATGCTGCTGTTGCGATGCTCGACTGCTGCGGGTGCATTTGGGCTCATCGGGCCTCCCCAGAAGCTGCGCTATGCGTGACTGCGCTCTTGATCATACTTTGCTCCACATCATCGCAGGCGCTGCGTAATTGGTGAAATAGCCTTCCATGATCCTGGCGCGGGAGGCGTCCCGCCTCCAGTCCGGCGGCGATGGAGGCGACACCGGGGACGCCGGCCATAGCGGCGGCGCCCTTCAAAGCATGGGCGCAGCGGCGCAGGGACGCTTCGTCTCCGGAGGCGGAGTAGCGCTCCAGTTCGCTGATGCGCTGCCGGGTGTCGGCCACATAGACGGTATAGAGCTCGCGGATGGCGCGCGGCGGCATGATCGCCTGCAGCTTGCGTATGGTGGAGGAATCGAGCGATGGCGGCAGGTTGGCGGCGGCCAGCGCGGATGGCGGTGCGGACCGGCCGCCGACGGCAGCCCGCAGCAGGTCACGATCGACCGGCTTGGCGAGGTAGTCGTCGAAGAGTGCCAGCTCGTCTTGCGGCAGCGGCGAGGCGCTCATCGCGATGACGCGGGGACGCGGCTCGGGCATCGACTTCACATAGCGGGCGACATCGGTGCCGCTGACTCCGGGCATCTGGTGGTCCACGAGGACGATGTCCGGCGAGGGTGACAGTGACTGCAGCACATCGAGCGCCGCCTGGCCCCCGTGGGCCCGCAGCACCTCGATGCCCTTGGCGGCCAGCAGCAGCGTCACCAGCTCCAGCACAATGCTGTCGTCATCGATGAGCAGGACGCGCAGCGCCGGTGACTCGGTATGTGTCTGCATGGTCAGTGTGAATCGGCCTGAGTAACTCGGAGCTGATGGAGCCGGACGAGGGTCCGCGTCCACAACGGCATAGTACGCGAAGGTGGGTACAGTTGCATCTATTGTTGGGCAACCGTACCGGACAAGGAACCACCGGCTCTCCTGATTGTTCCACATCGGCTCGCATGACGCGAGGGCGTGAGTCTTTTGGAGCGTGGCTCCCGTTCCATAAAGGCAAGTGGGGCTGGCTGGGCTGCCTATTCTGTTTGTTCGGTTTGCGGGGGTTGCGTAGAGTGAGAGCGACATGAGCGAAGGCCCAGGGAAGTCACCGGCGGAGGAGCGCGCCTTGCGCCTGGAGGCGCAATTGTCCGCAGTGACGGCGCGCGTTTTCCAGTTGGAGCGCGAGGTTGCCGCGCTGCGCAGCGTGGCACCGCCGGTGATGTCGAAGGAGCCGGCAGCGGGAGTCGCGACGCCAGCCAGGCCGCCGTCGGAGTGGACAGCGATGCCACCCGTCTCTGTGGGTCTTGATGTCCCTGCAACGGGGGAGCCGGACGCAGCGTCGCAGGCCGCATCGGCTGCTTTTGAGGCCGCGGCCGTGGCACCCATAGCCGGGGCGCCGGCCAGAGCGGGCGAGCAGCGCTCGCTCGAGAGCCGGGTGGGCTCACAGTGGTTCAACCGCATCGGCATCGTTGCCATGCTTATCGGCGTGGCCTGGTTCCTGAAGTTCGCCTTCGACAATCACTGGGTCGGTCCGGCGGGCCGAATATTGATTGGGCTGCTGAGCGGGGCGGCGCTGATCGGGTGGTCGGAGCGCTTTCGTAGTAAGGGCTACGCGGCTTTTTCCTATTCGCTGAAGGCGGTGGGCAGTGGCGTCTTATACCTGTCGCTGTGGGCGGCCTTTTCGCTCTATCACCTGATCCCACCGGGCGTCGCCTTTGCCGGGATGGTGCTGGTGACCGCGTTCAATGCCTTCATCGCGTGGCGGCAGAGCGCCGAGCTGCTCGCCGTCTATGCCATTGTCGGTGCATTTTCGACGCCGCTTTTGCTCTCCACCGGCCGCAACGAGGAGGTCTTTCTCTTCAGTTATCTGTTGATGATGAATGCAGCCACCATGGCGCTGCTGGTGCTGAAGGGCTGGAACCGCCTGCTGGTGCTCTCGTTCATCGGCACGGTTGCGTTCTACTGGGGCTGGTACTGGCAGTTCTACACGCCGGCGGCATTCGCCACCACGACGGTTTTTCTTTCGCTGTTTGTGCTGCTCTTCGCCGCGGCAACCATTCTGGCGCGGCAGAGGCGGGCGCATCCAGAGCAGGATGACGCAGCGCGCGTGCTGGTGAGTCTGGCGAATGCGGCCTTCGGCTTTCTAGGCTTCTACGCCATGCTGTCGCATAACGGGAGTGGAAGGAACACCGCGCTGGCATGGTGTTCGGTGGGTTTCGGCGCGTTCTACCTTGCCGTGCGCAAGTGGATGGAACGCACGCCTATTGCGGGATCGAGGCTGGCGTCGCTTTCCGATATACAGCTTTCGATTGCGATCGTCTTTCTGACATTGGCCGTGCCGTTGGCGGTGCATGGACATTGGGTGACGGTGGGCTGGATGGCCGAGGGCGCGGTGCTGGTGTGGGTGGCGACGCGACTGCGCACCCGGTTGATGCAGGTGCTTGCCGGGGGTGCGCTGTCGCTGGGCCTCATCTCGCTCGCGATGGACGCCACTATCGGGCAGACGCACGTGTTGTGGAACACGCGCCTGCTCAGCTTTGCGGTTTCGATCGCCGCGATGTTCATAGCGACCGCGCTGGCGAGCGGCGAGGCCAGGCGTGAGGGAACGGCAACATCTGCGGGAGGCTGGGAGTTACTCGCGCAGACCGGCGCGGTGATCGCGCGTGCCCTGGCGGTGATTGCGGTGCTGCTGGAGATCCATACGTACTGGTGGTCGGGTCCGCCGCCGGTTGCGGGCATGGCGGATCTGCGTTCGCCCGGCTCGCTGCTGGGCAGCGCCATCTGGCTGATGGCGGCGAGTGGAGCCATCGTATGGGCCGTGGCGCGCAACAGAGCCAGCCTTCCACAGAGCGCGTCGCCGCAGACCTGGACGCACTTGGCCGAGGCCATTTGCTGGTTTGTGGCGGGGCTGGTTGTGTTGTTCATCGGCATGGTTTATCCGCAGCAGCAGGTGATCTGGAATTTGCGCTTCGCCGCCTTTGCCGTAGCCGTTGCTTCCATCGTGTGGGCGGGACGCCACATGCGTGACCGGGCGTCCGAGCTCTATGTCGGCGCCAGCGTGGTGGCGACTGTGCTCGCACTCACCGCAGTCTGCTTTGAAATCGCAACCTTTTGGTCCACGCGCGCACTGCCGGCTGCGCCCGGCTCCATGCTGTACGGTTCGCAACTGGCTGGGCGACAGATGGCGGAACGCTTCAGCTACTCGGCGTGGTTTCTGATCGCCGGAACGGCGTTGCTGGCTGTGGGCTTCCGGCGCCGATCCGCGCTGCTGCGCTGGCAGGGACTTGTGCTTCTGGCGGTT
>DASXGY010000066.1:0-2701 GCA_036488835.1 Acidobacteriaceae bacterium | reverse complement strand
AACGAGTGCGGCGTGAAGATATGCGCAACACTGGGAAAGAATCGTCCGAGCACGGACGGCCCGATCAGGATGCCGCCAACAATTTCGCCCACCACGCGCGTCTGGCCAAGCTTGCGGGCAATCCAGCCGCATAGCAGCGTTACCAGCAACACAATCGACATCTGCAGGAGCAGGAGCGTCATGCGATACGGTGTCCCTTTCGCTTCCCAGGCTTTCCAGAGGCGGCGTGAGATGCATGTCAAGGCGCAGCGTGGACTCGGTTGCCCAGAAACCTGCACCGCTACGGGATGGTGCGCTCACGCCGGAGATGCCAGGTATTCACGGCAGGCCGATCTCCCCCGGGCGATTTTTCTATTGTAGCCTCGACCTCGCGCCCGGCACCGGCATGCCCCGCTTCTGTGCAAATGCAATCCCGGCAACCTCTTGCACTTAACGCTCCACCGCCATCGCCACCGAGTTGCCGCCCCCCAGGCACAGCGCCGCAACGCCGCGATGCAGCTTGCGATGCATCAGTGCATAGATTAAGGTCGTGAGCACGCGCGCACCGCTGGCGCCGATCGGATGGCCCATCGCCACCGCGCCACCGTTCACGTTCACACGCGCGGCAAGCTCCGGCGCATCCAGTCCCACTTCCTTCATCACACCCAGCGCCTGCACCGCGAAGGCCTCATTCAGCTCGTAGAGGTCCACCTGCTCCTTCGTCCACCCGGCCTTCTGGAGCACACGTTGAATACCGATCACCGGCGCCAACATCACCCACTTTGGATCGATGCCGCTACTCGCCTGCGAGCGGATGCGCACCAGCGGCTCCAGCTTCAGCTCCGCCGCCTTCCGCGCCGACATCACTACCACGGCAGCCGCACCGTCGTTCACCCCTGGAGCGTTGCCCGCCGTTACCGTGCCGTCTTTCTTGAACGCCGGCTTCAGCGCGCGCAGCGACTCCAGCGACGCATCTTCGCGCACGCTCTCGTCACGATCGAGCACACCAGCCGGGTCGCCCTTCTTCTTCGCGGGTATCTCCACCGGCAGCATCTCGTCCTTGAACGCGCCCGCCTTCTGCGCCGCCGCCGCCTTCTGGTGCGAGGCCAGCGCATAAGCATCCTGCTGCTCGCGCGTGATCGAGTGTTTCTCCGCCACGTTCTCTCCCGTCACCCCCATGTGGTAGTCGTTGTAAATCTCCCACAGCCCATCAAGGATCATCGCGTCCACCACCTTCGCGTCGCCCATGCGAAAACCGTTGCGCCCCTGCGGCAACAGATACGGCGCATTGGTCATCGACTCCATTCCACCCGCGACCACGATCTCCGCATTGCCTGTCTCGACCGCCTGTGCTGCCAGTGCTACGGCCTTCAGCCCGGACCCGCATACTTTATTGATCGTCATCGCGCTGACGCTCGGCGGCAGCCCGCCACCCAGCGCTGCCTGCCGCCCCGGGTTCTGTCCCAGTCCAGCGGAAACAACATTGCCCATAATGCATTCGTCGATCTGTTCCGGCGTAACCCGCGCACGACGCACCGCTTCGCGCACTGCCAATGCGCCCAACTGCACCGCACTGTAACCGGACAGCGATCCCTGAAACTTTCCCGTAGGCGTCCGCACAGCGGAGACTATGACTATCTCTTCCATCCTGAAAACCTCAACTTCCTGTGACCCGCAATGCTCCGCATGGCCAACGTGTGAAGATAGCAGGGACCCAAATCCAGCGGCAATCCAGCTACCGTGAGCACACTCCACAGCGACACATCCACGATTCCACCTTCTGAGCCTACCCCGCTGCTCGCGCCACTCTGGCACACCGGCATCATCATCCTGCTGCTGCTCGGCATTTCTGTCGTGAATGCGCTCACCCATCATCTGACAGCGCAATCTCGCTCGCATTTCGCCATATATACCGTGACACTGGTCTGGGAGTGGATCCTGCTTGCCCTGGTGCACTGGGGTCTCTTGATGCGCGGCACGCCGCTGCGGCAACTGTTGGGAGTCCGGCGTCGCGGCCGAGTGGAAATCTGGACCGATATCGCGATCGCCCTCGGTTTCTGGTTTGCCTCCCTGATCGCGCTCGGCGCCGTCGGTCTTCTGCTCCGGCGCGCGCACCTTCACCCGGAAGACATCCGCGGCATCGTCTCGCAAATGGCGCCCGC
Organism: Acidobacteriaceae bacterium; assembly: GCA_036488835.1. Lineage (GTDB taxonomy): Bacteria > Acidobacteriota > Terriglobia > Terriglobales > Acidobacteriaceae > KBS-83. Next base: position 560 of record DASXGY010000066.1, on the reverse strand, counting down.
ATCCGTCGGTGAGCTCGCATTCTGGATCGCGCTCAGCGTCTCCGCGGGCATCTGCGAAGAGCTGATCTTCCGCGGCTATCTGCAGCAGCAGTTCACCGCGCTCACTCGGCACATATGGCTCGGCATAGCAATTTCAGCGGTGTTTTTCGGCCTCGCGCATGGTTATGAAGGCACCAGCGGCATCTTGCTCATCGTGTTGTACGGCGCTTTCTTCGGCATCCTCGCGCATCTCCGTCGCAGTCTGCGCGCGGGCATGTTCGCGCATGCATGGCACGATTCTTTGAGCGGCATCGTGCTCTACTTCGCCAGTCATCTGCTCCATCGCATCCCACACTAGTTGCAGACTCGACCTCGCAGAGGAAGTCGCGCGCGAAAGAAGCGCACATTCCCACCATTTTTTTCTTGACACTCCATGACGCCCACTCTATACATTCCGTAACTGCAACATCTGCGTTGCAGCACAAGGGAGAATAGAAACCATGGCAACAAAGAAGGCAGCCAAGAAGCCGGCCAAGAAGGCGGCAAAGAAGGCAGCGAAGAAGAAGTAAGTAAGTCAACCT
>DASXGY010000392.1:0-11183 GCA_036488835.1 Acidobacteriaceae bacterium | reverse complement strand
GCGCGAATAGTTTTCAGCATGTTGTCCCATCCCGTGCTCACATTCGCGGAGATATCGTCCGGGATCAGTCCCATTGCTGTGTGAGTGAACTGGAGAACGGTGGCGTTGCCGTCGGCTTTCAACCGATATTGCACATTCGAGGTCGCTGGAAAGGACATGAAGAGCGGCCCGTAGATCTCGAGCAACTCCGGCGCCTTAATTGCCTGCACATGTCCCCACATGTGCCCGTTGTTATTGCCGAGTTCCCGATACCACCGACCACCAGGCCACGCTTCCAGCTTCATCGGCATCGGTACACCGTCTGGCTTTACATTGAGATGACTCATCTGCTCGAGAACCGTCTCGAAGACAATCTCGATCGACGCCTCGATCCGATCTTCGCGCTTGATGGAAAAGCTGCGGACAACCTCTTCCGCGACGGGTTGCACAACGGTGCGCCCTGCACTCATAACTTCATCCCTCCTGGTTGTTGTTTTCCTGCCTGCGATGCAGCATCTTCTGCTCCGCGCGCTCCTTGATCCGATCCAACTGGTGCGTCCAGTACCGCTCGAAGGTCTTCGCCCAGTCGTGGACCGGTTTCAGATTGTTTCCGTTCAGCCGATACAAACGCATCTGGCCGTTGCGTGTCACGCTCACCACCCCCACCTTCAGCAACACCGAGAGGTGCTTCGAGACCGAAGGCTGCGGCATGCCGACGGCCTCCACCACTTCGTTCACCGCGCGCTCGCGGCCGTCGCGCAGCACGTCGAGGATCTCCCGCCGCCGCGGCTCGGCTACAGCGTTGAACACATCCAGAGTAGTGGCGGCTCGTGCCATGCATTCCATAATATTCCCATATAGGAATATGTCAACCGACAAGCAACGATGGCCCAAAGGGCCCAAAGATGGATGTCTCCAACATCGGCCGAATCCGGCAGCGGGCGCGCGTCAAAAAAACACCGCTAAATCCATCTGCGAGAATTGAGAGCGATGCGCCTCATTCCAAAGTTCCTTCTATCGGCCACCTCGCCCGACCATTTCCCGCCGCCCACTGTGCCGGAGGTCGCCTTCCTCGGCCGCTCGAATGTCGGCAAGTCGAGCCTGCTGAACGCGCTGGTCGGGTCGAAGCAGGCGCACGTCTCCTCCACGCCCGGACGCACGCAGTCCATTAATTTTTTCGCCTTGCACGAGTCCGCAACCAGCATGCAGCCGGTGCTCTTCTTCGCCGACCTGCCCGGTTATGGCTACGCCAAGATCTCGAAATCCATCTCTGCCGAGTGGCCGAAGTTCATCGAACCGTACCTCGCTCTTCGCCCCACGCTCGCTCTCTGCATCTGCCTGGTGGACAGCAAAATTCCGGCGCAGGAGAGTGACGCGCAGCTCATCCGCTACTTGAAGGAAATGGAGAAACCCTATCTTGTGGTAGGGACAAAGGCGGACAGGATTTCCGGCAACGAGCGCACCAAGTCAGCCGCCGCCCTCAAGCGCGCGCTTGGCGTAGAAGAGTTGCTGCTATGCTCCGCCAAGACCGAGCTGGGGCTGAAAGAACTCTGGGCCAGGCTGCGGGCCACCGCCGCTGTTTAGCGGTGCCGGCTTCTCCAAACATCCATTGTTAGGCCGACGAAAACGGATCACTGACCGAAGCCGCGCACATTCCCGTCAGCCTCGATCTCCACCGGTGCAGCCAAGGCGCCCTGCTGCGCCCGCTCTTCTACCGCCGCAACGAACGCGACGCGCTCCTGTTGTGTCATGGAGACACGCCGCTCCAGCCGCAGCGCACGGGGCAGGTAGCGCGGCGCGCGCGCGATCCAGTTCTGCCGTTCGACATCCGTCTGCGGCAATATCTGGGCAGCCAGCAGTTCGAGCTGTCGCAGGGCAGAGCTGCCTCCCTCGCCGGCGCGCCAGCACACGTCGCTCATGGCATCAGCGCGCACCGGATCAGCACCCGATTCGAGCGCACCGGAGAGCGCACCGGGCAGCGGCCGGGCGCCGCGCTCCATCAGCGTGTCGATATAGGCGTTCAACGCCGGCTCGGGCGATGCCCAGCGCAACATATCCGGCTGCGCCCCGCGTTCCACCATCTCGGCCAGCACGGCGGCCGCGTCGCGCTCCACCAGCACCGCAATCGGCTGCTTCTTGCGCAACTCGTTCTTCAGGATGCGCAGGGCTTCGTTGAGATTGGTTACGGCAAAGTCCACGATGCCGTTGCGGACGCAGTAGCGAATCGCCTCCGTGCGCGTTTCAAGCACCAGCGATGCCGCGCCGCCGATGCTGGCTGCGATCAACAGCGCATCGCCCTCCTCGGCCAGGCCGTCGATCAGCAGCAGACGCCCGGCGAGTGCACCAGTGCCGAATTGCGTAGCTGCGGCAGCGCAGAGCGCCAGGTAATGTGCGCGCACGCGCGCCACCGTCGGGATGGTGAACGGAGGCGGAGTCGTGCGCGCATCGGGCATCGTTCACTGTTAGATGCAACTAATTTTGAAGATTTACCAACTGGAGTAAGGCTGGCCGTCGCTTCCCGTGTCTTCGGAACCGCTATGCACATCGTTCACACCGGGTTCGCTCTGGTCGATATCCTGCAGCGTGTCATCGGTCGCTGTAACCCAGGTGGTATCGCTGTGGGTCATCGGATCGGTCGGCAGCTTCTTGAGATATCCGCCCTGCACCAGGTCATCCAGAGACTGCGGCGCTTTCGCTTTATCGGCGGTGTAGGCGTCGATGGCCCCGCGCATCACGTGCAGATCTTCCTTCAGCACGGCCTCTTTCGCCGCCTTGATGGATGCCAGGTACGCCGGAATCGCCACCGCCGCCAGGATCGCGATGATGAGCATGACGATCATCAACTCGAGCAGCGTAAACCCCGACTCGGTTCCCTTCCCGGCCGTAGTCGCCCGCGCGGCGTTCAAGTTCAACGTCCAGCCGCGTCGTTTACCAGTCGGCATACTTGGTCCCGTTCAGGGCCGTACCCTGAGCTTTGGAATACACATCGAAGACGTTCTGTCCGCCGAAGGAGTCACTGTTCGGGTCGTCCTGTTCCGATCGCAGACCCCAGTCGGGCTTGTTGGTCATCGGATCGATCGGGATGCGGCGCAGGAAGCGCATCTTCTTGCCCTTGACCTCGACACCCTTCACCAGCGTATCCAGGTCCGGCGGATAGTTGTCGCTGTCTACCTTGGTCTGGATGCCGCCCTTGTCTGCCGCATCCTTGTATTTGTCGATGGCTGCGCGCATCTCCCACAGATCGGAGTGCAGCTCGCGCTCCTTCATCCGCTTGACGTTCCAGCGGGCCAGCGGTACCGCAGCCGACGCCAGCAGGCCGAGAATAGCCACGGTCACGATCAGCTCGATCAGCGTAAGACCGGCCTCGCGACCCAAGGGCGAGAGCGACGTGCGCGAGCTTAGACTGCGAATCATACCCGTTCCTTACTTATTCCTTAACTGACGCGGCGGCCGCAGCATTGCGACGCTACCTGCGCGTCAACGGCTACTGCACATGCACGATGGTTCCGGAGGTGATGACCGGAAGCGCCTGCTGTTTGCTGTCGCGGGGCGCCGCCTTGGCCACACTCACGATGCTGTCGCCCGCGGCCTTGGCCTGGAATGTAAGGACGCAGAGCTGCCCCGATCCGCTCACGCCGGAGACCCCGGGCGGACGCGAGGCGGAGATGGCCACCCCTCCAGCGCCGTCATCGCGGTGCACCAGAGCGACCGTCTGGCCGTCGTGGCCCAGATAGGCGCCCGAGTCGACGTTGATCAGCGTCAGCTTCGCCGGATCGTAGTGCAACTGCAGCGGGACGGAGAAGACATCCGATCCGCCGGAGACGTTGACCGGCACCTGGAAGGTGGTACCCACCTTCGGTGCCGTCGGCGGCGCGGCCAGCGCCACGGATACCGGCGCCGCGTTACTTGCCGCGCTTGCCTGATCCAGCGCCTGCTGAGCGGCCTGCTGTATGTTCTGCGGCTGCGCGCCCGCCGGGGAGGCTTGCGAATGATTCGCAGGCTGCGCCGCCGGTTCCACAGCCGAGGCCGGGACGCGAATCGAACCGATGCGGCGCAGCGAGACGCTGGTGCCGGTGCCGGTGTCGATCTCTCTCAGGTTCATCGGGCTCAGGTCCTGACCGCGCACCACGTGCGGGATCAGTATGAAGACGATCTCGTCCTTCATGGTGATCTTGTCGTTGTTGCTGAAGAGGTATTTCAGCAGCGGTATCTGCGACAGGCCGGGGATTCCGGAGAAGCTGTTCGACAGGCTGGTATTCAGCAAGCCGCCCAGGATGCTGGCCTCGCCCTCTTTCAACCGGATCGTCTGCTCCACCGCGCGCTGGCTGAAGATGGGCTCCTCGATGCCACTCAGGTTTGACACGCCGCTCTGTTCCTGGATGGATATCTTCAGCTTCATACTCACGTCGCGGTCGTAATGAATGGTCGGCGTGATCTCGATCTCGACGCCGATGTCCTGATATTGGAACTGCGTGTTCACCAGCGAGCTGACAACGGCCGTTGCCGCGCCTGTCTGGTAGGAACCGGTGGCAATGGGGATCTTCGAGCCGACCTTCAGGTCCGCCTTCTGCCCATCCGTGGCGCGGATGCGCGGATTCTGCAGCACGCGCGTGTCGGTGTCGGTCAAGAGCAGATTGGCGGTCGCCGAGCTGATGGTCAGGGCGACGTTGTTGCTATTCAAATTGCCCAGGTTGTTGAGCGTCAGCCCATTGTTGCTGGCGGTCGTGCTCGTCGTGCCGGTAGTCGTTCCTGTAGTCGTGGTTGTGCCGGTGGTGGTGGTTGTCCCGGTCGTCGATGTGGTCGCAGTGGAACCCTGCAGAGTAGCGCTAATCTGCTGGGGCAGGATGATACCGAGGTTGCGCTCGTGGTTCCGGTTGACTTCAAGCACCGCTACATCGACCACCACTTCGGGCCGCGACTTGTCCAGATCGTCGATCAGTTTGCGCGCCAGCAGCAGCTCATCCGGGGTGGCACGCATGACGATTGCGTTCTGGCTGGGCACTGCGTAGAGCTTGGCGTTGGTCAGCACGTTGCGCAACGCGGTCTGAATATCGTTCAGATCGTTGGTCTGTGAGGTGTTCGACAGGTAAAAGGTTTGTACCGCCTGCGCATCCAGCTCAGTTCGTTTCGCGCGGGTGTTCTGCGCCACGAAGATGGTGTTCGCGGTGACCGGCCGCCAAAAGGTGTTCGTGAGTACTCCCAGAATGTGCAGCGCATCCATGAGCGAGACGTTCTGCAGATCGACCTGCACCCGCTTGGCGGTGTAGTCGGGATCGAAGAGCACGTTGATGCCCGCGATCTTGCCCACCGTCTGGTAAACCACCTTCGAATCTTCGAAGGCGTGGATGGTGATGGGCTCGTCCGATGTTGGCTTCAGCTCCGCCGGCGATGCAATGTCCGCCATGGGAGCCTCGTTCTCCGGTGTCTCGGCAGGCTGATTCGATGGCCCGCCGGCGATCTTCTCTTTGGTCACGCGAATGTCTTGCTGGGCCAGTTCGTTCGACGGATCGATCTCGAGGGCGCGCATGAACTCCGTCATCGCGCCGGTCATGTCGCCCTGGTCGCGAAGCTTCTCGCCCTGGTGCGTATGCACCGCCGCGGCCGTGAATTTCAGCCGCTGATAGGAAGTCTTGTAATAGAGGTTGCCGGGTTCCTTCTGGAAAGCCGCCGCGTAGTCCTGGTAAGCGGTGAGGTAGTCATCTCTGTCCTCTGCCGCCTGCCCAGCCTTGTAGAGCGCCTTGGCCGACTTGCCTTTTGCTTGCACGATGGGCGCGATGGCCGGCAGGGTAAGCAGAAGAAGAATGGAGAGGGTCCAGAGTATGGTGCGTCGATTCATGAAACTCCACAGATAAAAGAAGCGACGGTGCGCACAATTTCCCCGCCCAAGAACTTGAGCCATACCGCTGGCTGCGGTGCGCAGAGACGCTCTCACGTGCTTGCGATTCACTTTCACGAGAGCTGGCTCGCTGATGCGGGATTATAGCAAAGCGCCGCGGGAGTGCCGTGAACGCCATCTGTCTGAGGAATCGCGCTGCGACGGCATTTTTTCCATATTGGGAAGTCTCGCAATCTCTGTTCGTGCGATTTTTCCGTCAAGAAACGCCGCATCGCCCCGTCGGCACGGCCCAAATCCTGCGATGGGAGAAATGCTTTAGGATGAGGGGTACGCCTATGTCCCGGCAGACCACCCATACCCTGCAGCCAGCCTCGCAAAAGGCAACCCCGCCAAAGCCCAAGGAACGCGATCCGGTAGCCGCCGGGGCGCGGGACGCCGCGGTGAACCGCGCCGCCAGCCACAACTACTTCCTGCTGGAGAAATACGAGGCCGGCGTCGCCCTGCGCGGCACCGAGGTCAAGTCCATCCGCGAAGGCCAGGCCAACCTGAAGGACGCTTACGGATTGATCAAAGATGGTGAAGCCTTTTTGTTGAACGCGCATATTGGTCCGTACTCTCACGGCAATACCAGCAATCACGAGGCTACGCGGACACGCAAACTGCTGCTGAAGCGAGAAGAGTTGAGGAAGCTAGAGGGAAAGACGCAGATCAAAGGCCACACGCTCATTCCCACCCGGCTTTATTTCCGCAACGGTCGCGTGAAATGCGAACTGGCCGTCGCCAAGGGCAAGCAGGACTGGGACAAGCGAGAGACGGTCAAGCGCCGGGAAGCCGACCGTGAGGCCCGCGCCGCCATCGTCCGCAGCCAGCATCGCAACGCCACCGCATAACCATTACTACTTAACCGCAGGAGACCCATGAAGACAGAGTTGTCGTCGCTCGCACCCGCATCGTTTGAGACCGAGATGCTGGTCGTATTCGCCGTGAATAAGGCTGATAAGAAGGATAAGAAAGCCGATCCCCAGATAGAACTGCTCGCTCCGAACACGGAAGTAACCTCCGCCGCGGCGAAGGCAGTCAGCGGACGCGAGTTCGCTGGCGGCAGTTGCGAGACGCTGCTGCTGCACCAGCCGAGCGGCTTGAAAGCCGCCCGCCTGCTCATCGTGGGCGTCGCCAAGCCTACCATGGCCGAGCTGCGCAAGGCGGCCGGAGCCGCCGTCCGCTTCGCCAAGCCGCGTGGCATCCGCTCCCTGGCGCTGCTGCTTCCCACAGCAACAGATTTTCCTGCCATCAACACGGCGCGGGCTGTCATCGAAGGCGCCATCGTCGCCGACTACGACTCCGACACCTACCGCACCGACCGCAAAGACCGCAGCATCGAGCGCGTCACCTTGCTCGCGCCGGGTGGCGCCGCGGAGTCCGTGTACAAATCCGGCCTCAATGAAGGCGTCATCCTCGCCGAGTCGCAGAACTTCGCGCGCACGCTCATCAACGAGCCCGGCAACGTCCTGACGCCCACCGAGTTCGGACGCCGCGCCGCCGCCATGGCCAAGGAAAATAGCCTCGCCTGCGAAGTCCACTCCACCGACAAGCTCAAAGAACTCAAGATGGGCGCATTCCTCGGCGTGGCCCAAGGCTCGGCTGAGCCGCCCGCGCTGATCGTCCTGCGCTATGAGCCAGCCGATGCGCCGAAAGACGGCCCCGTCCTCGGCCTGGTCGGCAAAGGCATCACCTTCGATACCGGCGGCATCTCCATCAAGCCCGCAGACAACATGGAGAAGATGAAGTACGACATGGCCGGCGGCGCGGCAATGATCGGCGCCATGCGCGCCATCGCGCAGCTCAAACCGAAAGTGCGCGTGATCGCCGTCATCTGCTCCGCAGAGAACATGCCGGGCGGCAAAGCCTACAGGCCGGGCGATGTGCTCACAGCGATGTCCGGCAAGACCATCGAGATCATCAACACCGACGCGGAGGGCCGCCTCGTCCTAGCCGATGGGCTGCACTACGCGCAACAGCTGGGCGCGACCCATCTCATCAACGCCGCAACGCTCACCGGCGCAGTCGCCGTCGCGCTTGGCCAAGTCAACGGCGGCGTCTTCACCAACAATGATGACGAGTACGCGCACTTCGCCAAGGCAACCGAGCAATCCGGCGAGCGCTTCTGGCGGCTGCCTATCGAAGACGAATACCGCGAAGCCATCGTCTCCCAGATCGGCGACATCAAGAACACCGGCGGACGCTACGGCGGCGCCATCACCGCTGCGATGTTCCTGAAAGAGTTCGTCGGCGATACGCCGTGGCTGCACCTCGACATCGCCGCAATGGCTTGGAATGACGACGCGAAGGCATGGATCGCCTCCGGGCCGACGGGCGTCGGTGTGCGCAGCATTACGGAGTGGGTGCGGACGTACGCGGGATAGAGCCCGGATAAGCCGGAAGCGAGTCGTGGTGGCGAGCGCCTGCCAGGCTGCTCCCACCACGATCGGTTCTTAAGAGATGGACGCAGGAGTCAATGCGCGTGCGCATGCTGCGGACTCTTTGCCACCACTTCCGTCAGTTTTTTGCTGAATGCTGGAATATCGTCGGGCTTCCGGCTGGTGATGATGTTGCCGTCCTCCACTACTTCCTTGTCCACCCACTTGGCGCCTGCGTTGATGAGGTCCGTGTGGATGGATGGCCATGAGGTGACGGTCTTCCCCTTCACCACGCCGGCTTCGACCAGCATCCACGGCCCGTGGCAGATGGCTGCCACCGGTTTGCCCGACTCCACAAACTTGCGCACGAAATCCACCGCCGGCTTTTCCATGCGCAGCTTGTCGGGATTGATCTGCCCGCCGGGCAGGATCAGCGCGTCGTAGTCGTCTACGTTTGCCTTGCTTACCTGTTTGTCGACCCGGACACTATCGCCCCAGTCGGTGAACTTCCAGCCCCTAATTGAGGCACTCCCGTTCGGGCCGTCTTTCACGCTCAACACTTCGGTCGTAGCGCCAGCCGCTTCCACATTCTTCTTGGGATCCGTCAATTCCACCTGCTCGAACCCATCCGTCGCCAGAATGGCGATTTTGCGTCCCTTTAATTCACCGCTCATAAACATACCTCTGCTATCTAAGAATCTGGAGCTTTCCGTGCCGTTGCCAGCACACTTCGCAAGGTGCAGAAAGCACTACGAAGGCTCGATGCGTTAGCCTATGGAACGGGTCTGTGCATCCCACGGGCCGGAGACAGCAAAATCGATACAGCAACTTCCAGGAGATTTTGAACGTGACACTCCGCACCAAGGCGATTCTCGCCGCGACCGCACTGTTTGCCCTCACCGCATGCAACTCCACCAAGACCACTCAGCTCTCGGGTGCGGGCAGCACCTTCGTCTATCCCGCGATGGGCCGCTGGACGGCGGACTACCAGCAGGCACACAAGAATGTGCAGATCAACTACCAGTCGATCGGCTCGGGTGGCGGCATCCAGCAGGTAAAGGCCGGCACGGTGGACTTCGGCGCCTCCGACGCCGCGCTCAGCGACCAGCAACTTGCCGCGATGAAGCCCGTGCTGCAACTACCTGAGACCGCCGGACCGGTCTGCATTACCTACAATTTGCCGGCGCTCAAGCAGCCGCTCCGTCTTTCGCCTGAAGCCATAGCCGGGATCTTCCTGGGCACCATTAAGAACTGGCAGGATCCGGTTATCAAGGGTGCGAACCCAGGGGTCGAGCTGCCCAAGACCGCAGTCTCGGTAGTGCACCGTTCCGAAGGCAGCGGCACCAGCAACATCTTCACCACCTATCTCTCTGAGATAAGCAAAGAGTGGGCGACCAAGGTCGGCAAAGGTACGTCGGTAAGCTGGCCCACCGGCAATGGCGGCAAAGGAAACGAAGGCGTGACCGGACAGATCGTCCAGACGCCCGGCTCCGTCGGCTATGTCGAGTTGGCCTATGCGCAGCAGAACCATCTGCCCGTCGCTGCTATCGAGAACCAGGCCGGTCATTTCGTACAGCCCAGCCCGGCGAGCACCACCGCGGCCATCAATGGCTTCCTCAACCAGTTGCAGCAGGACCCGCGGATTCCCATCGTGAACCCGCCCGCCGGTGCGAGCGAGGCCTATCCCATCTCCGGTCTCACCTTCCTCATCGTGCCCAAGGACGGCACCGACGTGGACAAGCGTCAGGCGCTGAAGGATTTCATCAAGTACATCGTGACGGATGGCCAGAACGTCGCCACCTCGCTGAATTACGCCCCGCTGCCCGACGGCGTGAAGCAGAACGACCTGAACCTGCTGAACCAGATGACCGCGCAAGGCAAGGCGCTGCAGTAGCGGACCAGACAACAGCGCAACAGCTTCAGACCAAGACAGACAACGGCAGATGGGTATGCGCACCTATCTGCCGTTTCTCACTTTTCTGCAGTCGTCTGTCGTTGTCTGTCGTCGTCTGCTTCTCTCACATCACTTCCGGCGCATCGATCCCCAGCCAGCCCAGCACGCGGATCAGCTCGCGTTCTGCAACTGCGGCGGTTGCCAATAGCAGTTGCTTCCGCGCCGCGTCCGGTTCGGTCAGGATGTGGAAGCGGTGGTAGAAGTTGTTGAACTGTTGCGCGAGCTGAAAGGCGTGCTTTGCCAGGTAGGCGGGCTCGGCCATGGCAATGCACTGCTCCAGCAGCAGCGAGGTTTTCGCAGCCGTCTGCCACAGCTCCCAGATATCGCGGCCCTCCTCGCCTTCGACAAATTTCCGCAGCACCGCGCCGTCCACCGCAGCCAGCGCGGCTGCGACCGTCGTGCCGCCCTTGCGGAAGATGCTGCGCACCCGCACGACCGCGTATTGCACGTATGGGCCGGTCTCGCCCTCGAAGCTCAGCGCATCGTGAAAATCGAATGCGATCACCGAGTTGCGCGTGTACTTCAGCATGAAGTAGCGCAGCGCGCCGATGGCGATGCTGGTGCCGATCTTCAGCCGCTCCGCAGCGTCGAGCTCCGGATGGCGCGAATTGACCTCGGCCGTGGCCGCGCCGATCAGCCGGTCGATCAAATCGTCCGCCTTCACGCCAAAGCCCTTGCGGCCCGACACCTCGATATACGGGCGGCCGCGGTCCTCGGCCGATAGCGTGTAGCCCAGTTCCTCTGCGCAGCGCGGCGTCAACGCCACCATCTCGTAGGAGAAGTGCACATAGCGATCCGCGGCATCGTTGTATCCCATGCCGCGTAGCGCCTCGATCACATTCGCCTGCGGATCGGCCTGCCGCGAATCGATGACGTTGTAGATCGCCTGCGCCCCGCCAAAGTGCGGATGTTCCGGCTCGCCATGCTCCGTGGAGATCCAACAGGTGTGATCGGGATATTCGAAGAACCGCCGATAGCCGAAATCGCGCCCCAGCAG
>DASXGY010000383.1:0-5673 GCA_036488835.1 Acidobacteriaceae bacterium | reverse complement strand
AGGAATCGCGATCCAGTCATAACCGTCGATCTTGTGGTAGCGGCTGATGACGACGCCGTACTCTCCGTCGTGGCAGAGGCGAAGCACGGTGGGCGAATCGACGCAGATGCGATTGAAATAGACAGCGGCGTGTCCGGTGGGGTTCATCGCACCGAATTTGCCGTAAGGCTCTTCCATCAGGAGCGCGGCCGAGGCATGCGCGTAGGTCGCTGCCGCTGCCAGAAAGCAAAGGAATAGCACCGCGCGCCGAAGAGGCGTCGCTTTACGAAGATCGCCGACTCTCGTTCTATCTCCCATACATATTAGAGAGCATGCAATGCCCCCTGAGGCACAAAAAGACGCACAGATGCCTGCCCTGGATTGAAGTCATATACCAACCTACGGGTTGTCGCAGGCCTTCGCTCTGACGCGAAAGGCGTAGGCCCAGTCCGGCCCAGTTCGGCGTTGTTATGGTAGCCTCCGTCCGCAACTGCCCCGTTTGCGGTGACCGCACCCCCACGTCTGACTCTCTACATGTGACTCTCTAGGCCGCCCCGCGACAGAGGGGCTTGTCTCGGGGATTGACAAAGCCATGACAACCGCCGATCCCTCGGAAATAATAGGGTGTGACCGCACGTCAGGATCACCGCGTCGTCGTCTGGGTCGAGAGCGGCGTGCTCTTCCTGCTCATCGCCTTCCTGGGCCTGCACACCATGCCACGCGCATGGGCCACTCTCAATACCGATTTTCCCAACTACTACATGTCTGCGCGTCTCGCCCACGAGGGCTTCGACACCGCGCGCGAGTATGAGTGGGTCTGGCTCGAGCGCGAGAAAGACCATCGCATACTCGATAGCAGAGTCATCGGACTTCTGCCCATCACACCCATCTCCACTCTGGTCATATGGCCGCTCACCGGCCTTTCAGCGCTTGCGGCCAAACACATCTGGATCCTCGCGAATCTTGCGCTGCTCGTTCCGGTTTGCTGGCTGCTGCGTTCCATCACCGGACTACCCTGGCGACGCATCGCGCTGGTCTTTGCGCTCTGTTTTCCCCTCCATCGCAACCTTCTGTACGGCCAGTTCTATATCGTCCTGCTGCTGTTGATCGTCGCCGCGTGCTGGGCTTATCTGCGCAACTTCTCCGCGTTGGCGGGCGCCCTGGTCGCCATCGCCGCGGCCTGCAAAGTCTTTCCTGTCCTCCTCTTCATCCTTTTCCTGCGCCGTGAAAACTGGCGAGCGCTTCTCTCCGGCGCGCTGACCGGGCTGGCAGCTATGGCTGTCTCTGTCGCGGTCTTCGGATGGAACCTGCATCGCACCTATCTCCATCAGGTTCTGCCGTGGACGCTGCACGGCGAAGCGCTGCCACCGTATGCGACAGGCATTGCTTCGATCACCAGCGTGCTGCACTATCTCTTTCTCAGCGAAGCGCAATGGAATCCGCATCCATGGCACAACTCGCCGCTGTGCTACGCCTTGCTGCAGCCGACTCTGCAGATGCTCGTCTTCGCGCCGGCTGTCCTGCTCATCCGCAAAGACGACCGCACGCCAGGCCGCATCCTGCTCGAGTGGTCGGCACTCATCACCGCGTCACTCGCCATCTCTACCAGTCCTGCGTCGTATCAATTCGTACTTATGGTGCTGCCGGTGTGTGTTCTTGCAGAACTCCTGGTCGAGCGCGAGTGGTACGGATGGCTGGCCGCTCTGCTGATCGTCTACGTCGGCATCTGTATTCCCCTGCCCAGCCCCAGCAGAAGGATGGGACCAGAGGTGCTGCTCTACGTGCCGCGTCTTCCGCTCATGCTCGCCCTGCTCCTGAGCATCTATCTGCTGCTGTGGCGTGACCGTTCGGTCGAGGGTTCTACGCGGGACTGGAAGAACTATCCGCGGGACTGGAAGAACTATCCGTGGGACTGGTCGCACCACGCGAGGAATTGGCCGAACTACGCGTGGGCAGCGGGCATGGCCGTCGTTGCGCTGCTTGGCGTGCATTCCACCCTGTATCTGCAGCGCGCCGTGCGGCAGGAGTTCGCCTATCGCCTGCCGCTCGAGACACCATCCTATCTCGATGCAAACCCGGACCGTGCCGGCACGCAGCTTCGTTACGTTGCCTTTACAGGGAACGGCTACCACCTCGTCTCGACAGATAGCCATGCCACCTGGGTCGATCCCTCTGCCGGTGACGACCTTTCGTTTACCGCCAACTCCAGCCAGACCTGGGTCGAGAAAGCGCTGAGTCCGCACTCGCAGATCGTGCATTCACAGATCGTGACCATGCAGGAACCCGCGCGCGTCCCCCGCGTTCTTCGCAGCGTTGTCATAGACGACGCGCGCGATCCCATGCTCTCCTCCGACGGAGAGGGCCTGGCCTTCATCCGCGACGATCACGGCCGGGGCCGGCTGATGCTGCGGCACGCCTTCCAGTCCAATGCCCCAACCGACGCCGCCCTCACCCCCGCTACGTTCAACGTCTATGAAGCGTCTTTTCACTCCGAAAAACAGTACGCATTCTCTGCTGTCGAGAATGGGCGTCCCCCGCAGATATATCTCACGGATACGACGTATTCGAACGTGCCGCTCGCCCTCGGCGAGTCTCGCTATCCCGCGCTCTCGCCCGATGGAGCCTGGTTGGCCTACAGCCGTATGGAGCACGGCGTCTGGAATTTATGGCTTCGCGATCAGCGAAGCGGCGCCACCCGGCGCATCGCCAATGTGCCTTGCAACCAGATGCAGCCGGCGTGGGAAAACGACTCCAGAACGCTGCTCTACGGAACCGATTGCGGCCGCAGCCTGTGGTTCACGGCCGTGGCGCGCCGGCGCGTCATTCCCTGAGGGCTGCGCCATTCCCGCGAGATCCAGGGAACAACTGGAACACCCCCGGTGTCTGCAATCTCAGGCGCAGCTTCAGGCGTGGTTTCGCCTGCCTGGAGAAAGGGCTGCGCGTAAAATCCCCATGAGACGCCCATGACCCTGCTCGACGCTCCTGCTTACAACGCCGCCCGCGCCCGCAAACGGCGCAGGAACATGTACGCGTCGCTCATCGGCGTCGTAATCATCGCCATCTTTGTCTGGGTCTTCTGGAACTGGCCGGCAGAGCACCGCGTCCACCGCTTCTTTGACGCACTGGAGCAGCAGCACTTCGAGCAGGCCTACGGCATTTGGAACAACGACCCCAACTGGCAGCAGCACCCCGATAGGTACAAGAACTCTCCCTACCCCTACAACAAGTTCCTCGACGACTGGAGCACCACCGGCGAGTACGGCAAGATCACCAGCTACAAGATCCTCTACGCCACATCCAGTCTCGGCAACAGCACCCTGATGGCCATCAGCGTCAACGGCCGCAAATCGCTGCTCACCCTCGGCGTCACCCACGGCACCATCGGCTTCACGCCCTTCTCGCTCACTCCGCAGAAAGGCCAGTTCGGCCTCACCTACTGGCAAATCAGCTACCAGTAGGCGAATCGTAAACGAGCAGTGTCATCCTGACCGGTCCTGTGCACTGTCGTCCTGAGCGGAGCGAAGGACCTGCAGTCTGTCCCCTGTGCCGCCAATGCTGTGCCCCCAATTCAGGGTGCGTGTCCTTCCGTTGGAAGATGGGACTCGCTCAACTCGCCCAAAAGCGTAGACGTGAGCGACCAAAGGAAGCGAACCCCGCGACCGGCGCCGCAGGCGCGCCCGCCCGTGACGGCAAGTCACCCGGCAAGCGCCTTGTCCAGACTCGCCCCATCCTCCACGTGCACGCACTTCACCGAGCGGTCCATCTGCCGCAGCAGCCCGCTCAACACCTTGCCCGGTCCCACTTCGACAAAGGTGCTCGCGCCTGCGTCGATCATGCAGCGCATCGACTCCACCCACCGCACCGGCGCCGTCACCTGCTCGATCAGCAGCTCGCGCTCCCGCCTGCCCTTTTTCGTCGCCTCGGCGGTGACATTGGACACGATCGGGAAGCGCGGATCCTGCACCTCGATCGTCTTCAGCACCTCCGCCAGCCGCTCCTGCGCCGGCTGCATCAACGCGCAATGGAAGGGAGCGGACACTTGCAGCGGCACTACTTTCTTCGCGCCTTTCTCTGTCGCCAGCTCGCTCGCCCGCGCCACCCCGGCCGTGCTGCCGGAAATCACAATTTGGTGTGGTGAATTCAAATTCGCCGGAGACACGATCTCCTTCGTTTCATCCGCCGCCGCCTTGCACACGTCGCGCACCGCGTCCGCATCCAGCCCCAGCACCGCGGCCATCGCACCCTGGCCCTCCGGCACCGCTTCCTGCATGAACCTCCCGCGCGACCGCAGGGCGCGGATCGCATCCGCAAAGCTCATCATGCCCGCCGCCGCGCACGCCGCATACTCACCCAGCGAATGGCCGGCAGCAATCTGCGGTTCCACGCCGCGCGACGCCAGCACACGATAGGCCGCCATCGACACGGCGAAGATCGCCGGCTGCGTAAACTCTGTCTGCTTCAGCTGCTCGGCCGGTCCTTCGAAGCACAGCTTCGAGAGCGGGTAGCCGAGCGCCGCATCGGCCTCGGCAAAGGTGTCGCGCCCCACGGTGAACTTCTCGGCAAGATCGCGGCCCATCCCCACCGCTTGTGAACCCTGCCCGGGAAAAAGAAATGCAATCTTCTGCTCGCTCATAGTTCGTCCACTCACAACAAAGCGCAATTCTCGCACGCCGGCGGAATCTGCGCTGACTTGTCAACGGAAAGGGTTCGCACTGTATCGAAAAGGAACAGAATCTTTTGCTGCCTATAAGACTTGTCAAGCTATGGGGTGCGCAACAGCTTGCGTTCAACGGTCAAGTGAAGCGCTATGCCGACCATAACCGCAATGCCTGCTTCCAGACAAAACAGCACGACTATAGGTAAATGGGATTGATGGGCCTTAGGGGTCATAATCGCTAGCAGCGGCATGTGGATCAGGTAAATGGAATAGGATGCATCTCCTAAGAGCAGCCATGCACGAGATACGCGGATGCGCCCTTTCACCTCAAGCCCTATCAGCGCAGTCATGATCAGAGCACATCCCAATCCAGCGATAATGTCTTCAAAGGAGTGCTGATTCGCCTTCGCGCGATAGATCGCAAACGCAATAATGCCGGCGCCAATCGACAAAAGGATCGGTTCGTGACTGATCCAACCCTTCTTGTAGATGACGGTGATGATCATGCCGAAGACAAAAAGCAGTTGCACCGGAAGAAAGTAGAGGAAGAGAAGACCGGGCCTAGGGTGGAAGGCGAACCAGAGACAGCCACTAAACCATGCTGTCAAACCGAGATATCCGGTGGTGCGGTTCAGGATGACCAAACTGAACAAAATGTAGAAGAGGATTTCACAGAAGAGAGACCACCCGACCAGGAGTATCGATACGGGAGAACCTATATGAATCAGAAGCAGCGATGACAAAACACTCCAACGGGTAATAGCCCAACTGAACCTCTGCGAATGGGGGAAGAGCAATACCGGGATAAATACTATCCAGTAAATCGGATAGACTCTGCGTACTCGCTTCCACGCATAACTAGGCCATGCTGAGGGCGTGCCTTGATCTTTCCAGTGTGCGAGCAGGATAACGATTCCACTCAGGATGAAAAAGAACGAAACTCCGTACTTTCCGAAATAGAAGATATTCAAAAAAACAGGCCGCATCCAAAACCGAGGATCCTGGCTGAAATAATCGGCCGTATGCAACAGCAGTAC
>DASXGY010000374.1:0-3190 GCA_036488835.1 Acidobacteriaceae bacterium | reverse complement strand
AGGAGCTGCCCGCGAATCAACCTGCGCCTTTGCAGCCCAACTACGCGAGCGCCGAGTATCCGCCATCGGCGACGCAGTCTTCGCCAGCGCAGACTCCTCACATCAGGACAAATGGGCGGGGGAAGGAAACGCCCGTGGTGGTGAGAGATCCGAACGAAGTAGCTCGCCAGAGCGATGCCGCAGCCGACGGGAGCGCAGGATCCAGCGGTTCCGGCACAGGGGATCCGATACCCGAAGGCAAACTGGTGCTGGAGACGCAGCCGGAATCCCCATCTGCGGTGCCACCTGAGCCAGCCACTGCGGCACGACCGTCGCGCGGGTTCGTGGTGCTGACCATCGGGCTGCCCGGCTCCGGCAAGACGACCTGGTTCAAACGCCGAGGTGTCACGCCGCTCTCCAGCGACCTGCTGCGCACGATCCTGTTTGACGACATTACGGAGCAGCGGTACCAGGGACTGGTGTTCTCCACGCTGCGCTCGCTGCTGCGCGCACGGTTGATCGCGAAAATGCCGTGGAACTACGTGGACGCGACCAACCTGTCGCCGCACGAACGGCGCCAGTGGATCAAGATGGCGAAGAGCTTTGGCTACGATGTGCAGGCGGTCTTCTTCGATGTGCCGTTCGACGTGTGCATGGACCGCAACCGGCGGCGCGAGCGCACGGTGAGCGACGAGACGATGCACAAGATGGCGGAACGCCTGCGTCCGCCGAGCTTCAAAGAAGGGTTCTCGAAGATCACGGTGGTTCGCGTGAAGGGGCAGCCGGCGCCAACGCCGGAGAGCGCGATGAGCGCGCCGGTTCCCGCGGATGCAATGGGAGACGACACGGATGGGGATGACGAAGGCGAAGAGTAGTTGATTTCGCTGACATCTTGAACGAGTGAGGCCGGGGGTATCCCGGCCTCTTGCTTCTGGAGAGGCAAGGCATGAGCACGACGCCCGCCATCGAGTTCCGCAACGTGAGTTATCGTCTGCCGGATGGCCACGGATTGCTCCACGACCTGACGCTGGAAGTGGCGACGGGCACCACTGTGGCCCTGTTGGGAAAAAGCGGATCCGGGAAGACGACGCTGTTGCGCGCGGTGAACCGCATGCACGGTATCAGCGGCGGCGATGTCCTGGTACGCGGGCGCTCTATCTTCGAGCAGGAGCTTATTGCGCTACGCCGATCGATCGGCTATGTCATCCAAGAGACGGGACTCTTCCCGCATTTCACGGTGGCGCGCAATGTTGGGCTGGTGCTGGAGATCGAAGGCAGATCCCGCGCGGAGATTCACGATCGAGCGTGCGAATTGCTGGAGATGGTGGGACTGAGAGCGAGCGAGTTCGCAAGCCGGATGCCGCACGAACTCTCCGGAGGACAGCGGCAGCGCGTGGGGCTGGCCCGGGCGCTGGCTGCAGGGCAGGACATTCTGTTGATGGACGAGCCATTCGGAGCGCTCGATCCGCTGACGCGCGCCGAGATGCAGGATGTATTGCGGCGCCTGACTCTGGAGGTACAGCGGAGCGGCGCGCGGACCACCGTGTTGCTGGTGACGCACGATCTGGATGAGGCGCTGTATCTGGCCGAGCGTGTGGTGCTGGTGGAGGACGGCCGCATCGCGGCGAATCTTCCTGCAGAGCAGTTTCTTTCCTCTGGAGTGCCGGCAGTCCAGGCTTATGTGCGAGCGGTGCATCGTGGGACGGAGGCACGCTCGTGATCGCCAGCTCCGGATTCCTGCAACAGCACTGGGATGAAATTACGAGTCTGACGCTGGAGCATCTGTGGCTGACCGGCTCGGCGATGCTGTTCGCAACGGCGATTTCCATACCGCTGGGCGTTCTGCTGGCTCGCAAACGTGCTCTGGCGCGGCCCGTGCTTGGCGTGGTGAACACGCTGCAGACGATTCCAAGCCTGGCGATGTTCGGTTTTCTTATGCCGCTGCCGTTTATTGGCGAGCGAGCGGCGCGTATTGCGATTGTCGCGCTTGTCGGGTATGCGCTGCTCCCGATCGTCCGCAACACCTACGCAGGAATCAGCGGGGTGGACGCGACGGTGATGGACGTGGCCGAGGCGGTGGGTATGACAAGCTGGCAGCGGCTGCGCAAAGTGGAGCTGCCGCTGGCGATGCCCTTCATCCTGGCAGGGCTGCGCACCGCGACTGTGACCTGCGTGGGGATTGCCACCATCGCGGCGGCAGTGGGCGCAGGCGGGCTGGGCGAGTTCATCTTCCGCGGTGTCGCGTCTGTGGACAACCGGCTGGTGCTGGCAGGAGCGGTGCCTGCTGCACTGCTCGCGCTGGCTGCAGACGGCCTATTGGGATTGCTGGAACGGAAGCTGCGCGTGCCGGGTACGGGGCGGCCGTGAATCGCAGGCTGATGCTTGCGGCCATGTTGACTGGGCTTGTTCCGGCGATGGTGGGCTGTGCGCCGCCCCGGCCGGACCGTCCGGTGATTGGTGCAAAGAACTTTACCGAACAGGTGCTGCTGGGGGAGCTGCTGGCGCAGCATATCGAGGCGCGGACCGGCCTGAAGGTGGACCGTCGTTTTTATCTGGCGGGCAGTTACATTTGCCAACAGGCGCTGGCCGCGGGCCGGATCGACGGCTACGTGGAGTACACGGGCACGGCGCTGACCGCAATCCTGAAACAGCCGGTCGACAAGGACCGGGTGCGCGCTCTTACCACGGTGCGGCGGATGTATCAGCAACGGTATGGAGTCGACGTTGGGGAGTCGCTGGGATTTGAAAACACTTTTGCGATGATCGTGCGTGGCGACGATGCGGAGCGTCTGCATGTGGCTACGCTCAGCCAGGCCGCGGCTGTGGCGCCGCAGTGGAAGCTTGGTGTGGGGTATGAGTTCGAGGAGCGCCCGGACGGCCTGCACGGCATGGAAGCAGCGTACGGATTGAAATTCAATGGCTCACCGCGCACCATGGACCTGGGGCTGCTCTATCGCGCCATCGAACAACGACAGGTGGACATCATTGCGGGGAACTCGACCGATGGACCTATTCAGCCTTTGCACCTGACAGTGCTTGCAGATGACCGGCACTATTTTCCACCCTATGATGCTGTGCCGCTCTTCCGCGAGGAGGCTTACCGGCGCTGGCCGCAGATGCGGGCGGCGGTGGCCGAGCTTGCGGGGAAGATAGACGCACAGGAGATGCAGGCGATGAACGAAGCGGTGGACGGTCAGCATCGAGACCCGGC
>DASXGY010000367.1:0-12018 GCA_036488835.1 Acidobacteriaceae bacterium | reverse complement strand
GATGAGCTTGCATGGGTTCCCGGCCGCTACTGTCCACGGCGGAACATCCCGCAGAACAACCGACCGCGCACCCACCACACTACCCTCCCCAATCGTCACTCCGGGAGCGACAAAGGCTCCTGCCGCGATCCAGGCCTGCGCCCCGACGGTGATCGGCAGCGAATAGAGCGGGAAGTCGGATCGCGTGTAGTCGTGGCTGGACGCGCATAGATAGGTGTGTTGGGAAACCGTAGTGTGCGCGCCTATGCGAATCGGCGCCAGGTTGTAAATCTCAACCTTATCGCCTATCGCGGCGTAATCCCCGAGCTCCAGGTTCCATGGCACATGGACCCGCACTCCGCCGCAGATCAATACATTCTTCCCGATCTTCGCTCCGAACATTCGCAGCAGCGCCACCCGCATCCAGCTCAACCCGCGTGGGCGCAGCGGATGGAAGGGTAGCTGCACACATTCCCACAGCGCGCGGCGCAGCAGATCGCCCGGCCGACCGGCCTTCCTATAACTCGACAGATCCACGCCCGGACGCTCCTCAGGACGTGACACGTTCAGCGCGCCATCAGGGACCCCTAGGATGTCCATCGCTGTCGGCGACTCGCTCATATGCAATGGTACCTTTGCTAGCCCGCTAATCGATCGCTGGCGTCACTGCTTCGTTCAAAATCTGCAACAGATACGTTCCGTAGCCGCTCTTCAACAGCGGAGTTGCCAGGGATGCCAGCTCGGCCGCCGAGATGTATCCCATCCGGTAGGCCACCTCCTCGGGGCATGCAATCTTCAGACCCTGCCGCTTCTCCAAGGTCGCGATGAACATGGATGCGTCCAGCATCGAATCGTGAGTGCCCGTATCCAGCCACGCCATGCCTCGGCCGAAGCACCGGACCCTCAGCTTGCCTTTCTTCAGGTAGACGCGGTTCAAATCCGTAATCTCGAGCTCTCCGCGCGGCGACGGCTTCAGCGTCTTCGCATACTCCACCACGTTGCGATCGTAAAAGTACAGCCCCGTCACCGCGTGTCGCGACTTCGGCTTTGCCGGCTTCTCTTCCAGGCTCATAGCATTTCCCTGGGCGTCAAATTCCACCACCCCATACGCCTCCGGGTTCTGCACCGGATAGGCAAATACCACCGCTCCATTCGTTGTCTTTGCCGCTTCCTGCACCATGGTGGCCAGGTCGTGGCCGTGGAAAATATTGTCGCCCAGAACCAGCGCACACGGCTGTCCCGCGATAAACGCCTCGCCGATCAGAAAAGCCTGCGCCAGCCCATCCGGCTTCGGCTGCTCCGCATAGGAGATCGCAAGCCCCCACTGGCTGCCATCGCCCAGCAAATGCCGGAAACTGGGCAGATCGTGCGGCGTGGAGATCACCAGAATCTCTCGAATTCCCGCCAGCATCAGCGTGCTCAATGGAAAGTAGATCATCGGCTTGTCATACACCGGCACAAGCTGCTTCGACACCGCAAGCGTCACCGGATAGAGCCGCGTACCCGATCCGCCGGCCAGAATGATGCCCTTCACTGTGCGCTCCCGGTCTGTGCGCTCGCCGTTGCGGCGGTCTGCGTTTCACGGCCTGTGTAGTTCCGGTCAATCCATGCGCGATACGCGCCGCTGGTGATCGCCTCCACCCAGGGGACATTCGCGAGATACCACGCGATGGTCTTGCGAATGCCGCTCGAAAAACTCTCCTGCGGCTTCCAGCCCAGCTCCGTGATGAGCTTGCTGCAGTCGATGGCATACCGCCTGTCGTGGCCGGGACGGTCTTTCACATAGGTGATCAGCTCCCGCCGCGAACCAACTCCCGGCCTCAATTCGTCGAGAATGTCGCAGATCGCCTGCACCACCACGATGTTCGCCATCTCGTTCAGTCCGCCAATGTTGTAGGTCTCCCCGGTCCGCCCCTTGGCCAGCACTGCCGCAATCGCGGCGCAGTGATCACCCACGTATAGCCAATCCCGGACATTCAGCCCATCGCCATACACCGGTAGTGGCTTGCCATGCAGCGCGTTCAGCACTATCAGCGGAATCAGTTTTTCCGGAAACTGCAGCGGTCCATAGTTATTGGAGCAATTCGTAGTCAGGGTCGGCAGTCCATAGGTGTGATAGTAGGCGCGCACGAGATGATCGCTCGCGGCCTTCGATGCCGAATATGGGCTGTTTGGGCTGTAGGGGGTGCTCTCATGAAACGCCGGGTCGGCGGGCGCCAATGATCCATAGACCTCATCGGTCGAGACGTGGAGGAATCGAAATCTTTCTCTGTCCGGCCCGTCAAGCGAACGCCAATGCTCAAGCGTTGCATCAAGCAGCCGGAAGCTTCCCACCACGTTGGTCATCACGAACGCCTCCGGCCCCAGAATCGACCGGTCGACGTGGCTCTCCGCGGCAAAGTGCACTACGGCATCCGGCTGGTATTCGGCCAGCAGCCGGCCGATCAGCTCGCGATCACCGATGTCGCCGTGCACAAATGTATAGCCCGCAGCCGTCTCCACAGGCGCCAGACTTTGCAGGTTCCCGGCATACGTTAGCTTGTCCAGATTCAGCACCTGGTCGCCCGCCGCAATGCGTGCCAAGACAAAATTCGCGCCGATGAACCCGGCTCCGCCCGTCACCAGAAGACGGCTACTCATCGAAGCTTCCAATCCTGTAGCTCCAGTCACTTACAAGCACTGCTGAAATCATCTCTTTCATTCACGCAAACACCTCGGCCTCCAGCAGCGGCCTGCCGGCCGCGTCCTTTGCCGACAGCATCGGTCTCCCAGCATCGGGCCAGCGAATCCCTATCTGCGGGTCGTTCCACAGCACGCTTCGCTCACCCTGCGGCGCATAAAAATCCGTCGCTTTGTATAGCACCTCGGCAATCGCTGAGAGCACCAGAAATCCGTGGCCGAACCCCGCCGGAACCCAAAGCATCTGCCTATTCTCTTCGTTCAGCACATGTCCCGTCCATTGACCGAAGGTAGGAGAGCTGCGCCGCAGGTCGACCGCAACGTCGAATATCTCTCCCCGCACCGCCCGCACCAGCTTGCCCTGCGGCTGGATAAGCTGATAGTGCAGTCCGCGCAGAACACCACGCTCGGACCGTGAATGGTTGTCCTGCACAAATGTCTCATCGATTCCGAGCTCCGCAAACGTCCGCCGATTGTAGCTCTCCAAAAAGAAGCCACGGCTGTCGGCAAAGACGCGCGGTTCCAAAAGCTTCACTTCGGCCAGGTTGGTTTCGTGTATCTGCATGCTCTCCCGTCAGCAAGATCCTCAGTTAGCCGGCAATCGCCCGCGCACCCATCACTGCATCCAGTTGTTGCTCCCAATCGGGAAGCCGAAAGCCGAAAGTACGGGCGAACTTGTCATTCGAGAGTATCGAATTCGCCGGTCGCGCCGCTGGCGTCGGATACTCCGCCGTCGCAATCGGCACCAGCGAAGGTCTTGGCCCGACCGCACGCGCAAAGATAGCCTTGGCAAATCCATACCACGTGGTCGCGCCAGCCGCTGTCATATGGAACAGCCCGCTTGTCCAGCCTCCTTCGCCGGCAAGCTTCAGAATCCGCAGGGTCGCCCCTGCGATCGCCTCCGCCGACGTCGGGCCGCCGCGCTGGTCCGCCACGATGCGCAGCTCCGTCCGCTCCGTACCCAAGCGAAGCATCGTCTTCAGAAAATTGGCGCCATGGTTGCTATAGACCCAGCTCGTGCGCAGGATGAGAAACTCGCCGCCCGCTTCGGAAATGCCCCGTTCCCCGGCCAGCTTCGATGCGCCGTACACGTTCCGCGGGCCGGTTGGATCTTCCTCGATGTATGGCGTCGCGCTATCTCCATCAAAAACATAATCGGTCGAGTAGTGGACCAGTTTCGCTCCCAGTGCCGCAGCTTCCGCAGCTATGACCGTGGGCGTGGCTGCGTTTATGGCAAAGCACAGCTCGCGGTCGCTCTCCGCCTTGTCCACCGCGGTGTATGCGGCGGCGTTCACAATCACATTTGGGCGCACGCGCCGTACGAGTGCACGCACGCTCACCTCATCAGCAAGATCGCAATCCTGCCGCGTCGAGACAATAAGTTCATCGCCAGACAGCCAGCAGGCTCGCAAGGCATGCCCCACCTGCCCGCCGCCGCCAAAGAGAAGGAAACGCATGTCACCGTTGTCTTTCGAAGATCAAAATTGCATGAACATGAAAAGGAACGCAAAAGCGTGAGTGCATCCTAGAACGTGGAAATCCGATAGATGCCGTAGCTCGTCGCCGCGCCGATGGCTCCACTGATGATTGTCTGCGTGTACTCCTTGCGGACGCTGGTTGGAACGAACACAATGTCGCCATCGGTCAGGAGCATGTCCGGGCCGCCGCCATATAGAACCTTCTGCAGATCCACCCTCATCTCCTCCCTCCCCGTCGCTGAGCGGCGGATCAGCCGTGACTGGCTCGCCTTTGCCGTCCGTGTCAGCCCCCCGGCCAGGGCGACGGCTTCCAGCAGCGTGAGCCGGTTATTATGCTCGACCTGAAATCCGCCCGGCCGCAAAAGTTCCCCCACCAGGTAAACAATCCCCGAGCGCGCCACGAAGATGCTGTCTCCGGGCAGAATCTCCATCCGTCCCTCCTGAATCGACTCCGGTGTCTGCGCGCCGATATTCAGCGTGACGTGGATGATCTGCCGGGGGTCGGCCGCGTGGACGATGCTCACCGTGCGGGAAGCATTGTCGTTGAGGCCGCCAGCCATAGCCAGCGTATCTGTGAGTGTGCGTGGCGCCGCAATCGGAAAGACACCCGGCGCCCGCACCTCGCCGGTGATCGTGATCGTCCGCCGGGTGAACTCCGCAACGAAGACAGTCACCTCCGGAGCGACCAAAATCTTTGCGTCCTTATACCGCTGCCTTACCGCGTCCGTGATCTCCGCCAAGGTCATTCCCGCAACATGCAGCGTGCCCGCCAGCGGCAGCAGAATGTCGCCCTTCAGATTCACCCGGAACCGGCCCGAAAGCTCCGGAGTGTCGAAGATCACGACGTCCAGCAGATCGCCTTCTGCAATCTGCGTCGTCGGACTGGTCTGTGGAATGTCGGCCCCGGTCCCAAACACGCCTATCCGGCTATCGTTCATCGGCGCAGTGCCCGGCGGGTTCAACGGCACGCTCGGGCTCTGCTGGCTATTGCCGTTGCCGCCGGATTGGCCACCCAATTGGCCGTAGATGCTACCGGCGTCGTTCGCCCCTGAGGATTGCGCGCCGCTATAGCTGCCCATCGGCTGCGGCGCCACCTCTTGGCCCAAAGTCTGTCCCTGGAATGCAGTTGCGCTCAGGCAGAGCGCGAGTGCATATGCGAAACACTGAGACGCCAGCGCGGCACACCGGGAACTTTGATGCAGCGAGTTATTTGACCTCTTCATGCACCGTTTCGCTCGTGTACCCGTACCCGTAGGTATACGGTCCGGAGTAGTTGTAGTAGCTGTCTTTGCGCATATCGATATCGTTCACCACCGCGCCCAGCAAGTGCGCATTCACGCGCCGCAGCAACTCCCGAGTGCGCATCAGCGCCTTCTTGCGGGTCACGCCGGCACGCACCACTAGCAGCACGGAATCGGCGCGCGCCGCGGGAGCCAGCGAATCGGAAACAGCAAGGATGGGCGCCGTATCGATGATCACCCGGTCATATTGCTCCGACCATTGCCGCATCATCTCCGCCATGCGATGCGATGCCAGCAGCTCCGCTGGATTCGGAGGCACCGCGCCCGCTGGAAGATACGCCAAGCTGGGCACCTGCGCCACTGGGTGCAGAATCACCGAATCATCGGTCTGCCGGCTGAGCAGGTTGGTAAGGCCCTGCGCCGGCCGCCGCAGCCCAAAGAGCAGATGCAGTGTGCTGCGTCGCAGATCCGCATCCACAATCAGCACGCGCTCGCCGCGCTGTGCCAGCATGACGGCAAGATTGGCAGAGAGCGTCGATTTCCCTTCCGACATGAATGCGCTGGTGATCACCAGGGTGCGCAGCGGATTGTCGATCGCACTCAGCAGAATTGAAGAACGCAGCGCGCGATAGGCTTCGGCCGTAGGTGAGGCGGGAGCGCTAATGGAGACCAGCCGGCGCCGCTCGCCCGGCTCCTCGCCCATCTCTTCGGGTCGTCCGCTCGCCGCGGCGGCCTGAAAGTGAGGTATGGCGCCAATTGAAAGCAGCCCGGAAAACAGCTCGACATCGTCGGTGGTACGCAGCGTATCGTCCAGCGAGTCGAAGATGAAGGCACCCAGCACCCCCACCAGAATCCCCAATGCCGCGGCGATCATGACGTTCGTGTGCACGTCAGGAGAAACCGGGCCGAGCGGCAGCATCGCCTCATCGATCACGGTTATGGACGCGGTGTTCAACCCTGCGGCAAGATTCGACTCCTTCAGCTTCAACTGCAGTTGGTCGTAGAGCACACGGCTGGACTCCGCGTCCTGACGCAGCAGCGCGTACTGCGCTGCACTCTCATTCAGCTTGTAAGCATCCTGCATCTGCTTGTCGAGCTGGCCCTGCATCAGGTCCAGCGTGCGCGTCGAGGTGTTGTATTCCTCGCGGATACGCTGCTGCACATTGTGCATCTCGGTATCCACCTGGTTCTGCACACCTGTGATCTGGTTGTGCAGTTCGCGCACGCGCGGGAAATTCGGCCCATACCGGGTCGTCAATTGGTCATATTGCGCGGTCAGATTCATTAGTTCGGCGCGCAGCGCTAGCAACGTGGAACTGGGTGCAACGCTGGCGACGAGGTCCGGGTCGTTCGATTCAGCAAGCCGCAGCTTAGCCTCGCGCACGATGCGGTCCGCCTGCAGGGCTGCCACCTGGCTGTTGCTAGTGTGCAGCCGATCCAGTTCTAGACTTCCGGTCTGGCCCGCGTTCGGACCGCCTGCCTCGATCAGGTTGTGCGCTCTTAGATATTGCCCCAGTCGTGCCTGGGCATTGTTGGCCTCCTGTTTCAGCCCCTCCATCTCCGTGGCCAACCACCGCGTCACACGGCCCGTGCCTTCCATGTGATCGTCCAGGTTCCGCTTCAGGTAGACCTCGATGATCGTGTTCGGCACGTCTTTGGCCACCTGCGGGCGCGGATCGCGATAGGTAATCGCGATGATGTCCGTACCAGTAACCGCCGTGACGCGCAGGGCCCCTCGCACGGAGCCGATCATCACCTGAAGCTGCACTGCTGGAAAGGCGTCCATCCCGGCGTCGGGTGACAGATGATCGAAGGCAGTTGGAAACGGTCCACGATGCTGCAGCGCCAACTCACGGATGGCATAGAACACCACCAGATTGCTCTGCATGCGGGCGACTTCCGTGGGTATGCGGACGTCCTCGGAGGAGAGGCTCTCCTGGATCAGGTCGCTGAGTCCCATATTGGTCTGCGACGGATCGAGGTCGACGGTGGCCGTGCCTTCATACAGCGGCACGCGGGTCTTGGAATACGCGTAGCCCAACACAACACTGACCACGAGACAGGCCAGAAGCAGCCACTTCCACTTGAGCAGAATGCGGCCGATATCGGAGAGCGACAGTCCTTCCCGGGCGGCACTCCCCGCCAGCGGACCGTCCGCCTCCACTGTGATCGGCGATACTTGATGCGAGGCATCCACCATCTGCGGCGTCTCTCCGGCGTCCCTTCAACCCTTCGCCGGGCACGCCCGGTTCGTCCATTGCGGTCAGTCTCGCCAGGCAGCGCCCTGAAACACTACGGCGAGTGGTTTGCGGGCCTGAAGCGATCCTGCGACAGGTGCAGGCTGGCGACACATTGCAGACCGCACGATGCGTAGAAAATGCTCCGTTAGTGCCTCCGATACTATCTCAGTAACCGGGGCAGCCCCAAGAGAGTTGATGCACCACAAAAGAGGCAGACCGATGACCTGTCGGCGTCAACCGCGGGAACGGTTTTCCAGCGCCGCCTGCTCCCGCAGCTCCCGGGTCTTCAGCACAATCATGTACTCGTAGACGGCCTGAAGGCCCGCATACGTTAGCCCGGGCCGTCCGTCCAGGAAGGCACGGCGCACAAAGACCATATAGAGCCACTTCAACAGTGGCCTACCCGGCATGCGGTAGAAGAGCGCTTTCTGATGCAGCCGCCTCTCGTGGAAGTCCACGCTGGTCACGGCTGCGCGCAGCGATGGGTTCTGCAGTCCGGCCCCCTCGACGATCAGGCGCGCCTCCATGCTCGAATACAGGTCGTGTTTGCGCAGCCAATGACCGATGCCTTTGGAGAAGGGGTAATGGTCGAGCGGAGAATCGAGTTCGCCCACCCTTCCCGCGATCTCCAGAACTTCATTGATCTCGCGGGTGTAACGTGCCAGCTCGGGACGTATCAGGCGAATATACCAAGGTGAGATCTGCGCGTGTCGGAGCCAGCGGTTCTCAAAGTAATCGCGGCGGCGGAAACGATACGCGGCGATATCCGGATCGTTGATGGCCGCAATTCGCTCCACCTCATCGGCCAGCGCTGGCGTGCAGCGCTCGTCGGCATCCATCAGCAATACCCAGGGATGGCGAAAGCGAATCTGGTTCAGGGCTGCATTGCGATGCGCGGCATAGTTGTCGAAGACTCGTTGTGACACCTTCGCGCCCAGACCCTCGGCAATAGAAACAGTCGCGTCCGCGCTGAACGAGTCGAACACATGCACATCGTCGGACCAGGAGACGGACGCGAGCGCGCCCGGCAGGTCCTGCTCCTCGTTCAGTGTAAGGATGAGAACCGAGGCGTGCTTCAACCCAGGACCTCCTCAGCCGCGGTCCAGGACGCGATTGCGGAAAAGCCCGGGACACACCAGGCCAGCGCCTGCCGCAGACCGGCTACATCCTGTTCGAAGCTGAAGTCATCGATGCGTGCTCGCGCCGCGATCCCCATCCTCGCTGTACCATCAGGCGCGCCCAGCACCCGCTCAATTGCGGCCGCGAGTGCTCGAATGTCGCCCACGGGAAAGATCGCGCCAGTCTCCCCCTCGCGCACCAGGTCCTCATGGCAGCCCACATCATCCGAGACCACAACCGGCCGCTGCGCGTTCATAGCCTCATTCACCACCAGCCCCCATGGTTCGTGCCGGGATGGGAGCACGAACACATCGCAGAGGTCGAAGAATCGCGGCAGCTCTGTCTGGTTGCGGAAACCCAGGAACCGAATATCGGGATTGCCATCGGCCTGCCGCTCCAGACTCTGCCTCTCCTCGCCATCACCCACGATCAACAAATAGGGCCGCGGCTGGCCGAGCATGGTATGCGCAGCCACCAGGTCCGCGCAACGCTTCCGCTCCTGGAGTTTCGAGGCGAACAGGATCACCGGACGTCCTGAATCGAGCCTCAGTTCTGCCCGCAACGCATCCCGGTCTGCTGCGACTTCGTCCGCGCGGCGCTGGAAGAACGCATTATCCACGGAATACGGCATGCTAAAGATCGGCATGTCTTCGCCCAGATAATGCCGCCAATAACGCCGATTTGCTTCACCGATCGCCAATACCGCGCTCACCTGGGGACGCAATGCGCGGAAGAAGAGCGCCTTCGCCAGAAGCTTTGTCTGGTTACGCGCGCGGTCGTGCAAGGTCGACTCGGCGCGCAGCAGCACCGGGATGCGCAGCATAGCGGTGCTGGCAATCACACGCAGGCTGTTCGCTGTGCTGTAGCCATGGCTCCAGACAGCATCGAAGTGCCCTTGCTCCAGCCGCTGGAAGATGCTGTGGTTCAGCGGCCTCGCGAAACCCGGCTCCGCGCCGGCATCCCTCCAGCGGGGCAGAAAGGACGAGCGGTAGCCGGCCAGCAGGGGAACGTCCCACTCCACCTTCACCCCAAAGCCCTCGTCCACATAGCCGCGAACGGTGTGGTCGCTTGAGAAGAAGACCTCGAGATCGATGTCCGGCTCCCGGGCAATCCGCCGTAACAGCGGCGCCTGGTACTGGATGGGATGGCTGACGAAGTAGGCCAGGCGCAGTGGTCTTCCTCGTGTGAACATATGCGTCTTCCTGTCGAGGTTAGCCGTCCTGTCAACTGCCCAGGACGGAAGCCGATCCTACCACCCGCTCCCGACCGTCTCTCGTACACACTTTGTGTGCTAGGCCTGCGCAGGGATTGTGGTTTCATCGTATCTTGACAAGGGCACCCACGGTCTCGGCTTCACCCACGCACCGTTCCTTATAGAATGCAGGCACACCGTGACTGATCAGTCTGACAATCCTCCCGGCGGCTTCCACCTCACGCAAGTCGACGAGCCGACCAATTATGGCCGCGTGGCCCTGCGAGTTCTTCTGGCCATCATCCTCTCTTCGCTCGTAGTGGTCGTCTGGGTTCGCTTCGGACGCAAGACACCAATAGCAACCGGCGACATCGCACGGGTGGCCATCTATCCGGTGCAGGCAAAGATCGCCGGCGGCAACGCGGGCACTCCCGGCATGCAGGGGCAGGACGAGATCATCAATCAGTTGCTGGTCTTCGCGCACGTCCGTCTGCACAATCCCAACAGCACAGCCATCACGCTGGAGGACGACTGGGCAGTCATTACCCTGCCCAACGGCGAGACCCGCCGCAGCCTGGGAGCGAGCGGCGCCGATTTCGATAAGGTCTTTCAGGCATATCCGCAGCTTGCGCCGCTGCGCATGGATCCGCTCCGCCGCGACGTCCAGATTCAGCCCGGCCAGTCCGTCGATGGCCTGGTGGTCTTCAGTTATCCGCTGTCGCGCGAGCAATGGGACGCACGCAAGTCGATGCAGGTCACAATCTCCTTCAACGGTGCGAAGGATGTGACTCTCAACGCTCCTGCCAGCTAACGAATCCTGTCGACATCTCGATCAGACCCTGACTGTAGCGAATGGGAGAGGTCTTGCGTTTCTCGCGCCCCTGATCTGCTCACCATCCCTACTGCATGGGTCGCACGTAGCCGTAGACCTGCCGGTCGACAATGTGCAGAACCACCAGTGCGTACTCGCGGTGGGTCGTATTGTCGGTGAAGGTCAGCGGGCTGTCGACCTGCCCGGGAAGTTGGTAGTGTTTCCCGTTCTCATCGACCACCAGCGCATAGGTCCCACGTCCCTGATCCGGGCGTCGTACGGAGAGCCCGAGCGCCGGCGTCAACTTCGTCAACCTCCCCTCATACACGTGAAACTCACGCAGCGGCAGCGGACTGTGTCGCTGCAGTCCCTCCACCGTTTCGATGTTCTCTGCCAGCGCGCTGGAGTAGGAGCCGTTGCTCGTCGCGTTGAAGGAGTCGGCGGGCGGCGCAGAGTTGGAAGCAGGCGCGCCATGGCTCACGCCCGGCGTATCTGCCGGCGGCCGCGTTGCGCTGGCTTGCGGCCCCGATGACTGCGGCACAGACGGTTGCACATAGCTCTCTCTAGCCTGGGCGGTCTTTGCAGTGGTCTGCGAGGCTCGGCTGGAGCCTGTGGCGTTGGCCGCGGGCATGGGCGGATGATAGGTTCCAGCGCTCGGCACCGGCTGGCTGGAAGCCGCGTCGGCGGCGGCATTCTCCGCTTTGAAGAGGGTTGGATACGGCGGAACAATCTCCGGAGCGTACCCCGTCTGGACCGGCGCCCGATAGTGTGATCCGCTTTGCAGTGTAAACGATCGTCCCGCCTGGCCGACTGGTGGTGGCGTCGAAACGCCTTGCCGATTCTCCGGCTGTCGGGCGCGCTCCCTTTGAACCGGCTGGCTGGCGGCATCGCCATCGTTCGCCGATTGCGATCCGGTTTGTCCTGATTGAACCGATTGCGTGGCTTGCGGCGCGGGCTGTGGCTGCCCGGAAGCCGAACCGTCCGCTGCATTTGCCGCCGGTGAACTTGGGGCATCGGCATGGGCGTTCAGCGTGCCCGATGCCTGCTGCTCTACGGTCATCTGGGCCAATGTATTGGCCAATTTCTGGTTCTGTTCCTGAAGAGCACCCATAGCAGCATCCTGCTGGTGCACCCGGTCTCGGAGCGAACCGCTCCACAACAGCGCTCCAACGGCCAGAATCGCTGCGATGCCCGGCACCGCGAGGGTCAGGAATCGAGAATGGTGTTCGCGTTCCCGCCGCGTAGGCCGAAGATCCCACGAAGGTGCCTCCTGCTCCGG